>NZ_JBKFGF010000016.1:0-108224 GCF_051233485.1 Massilia sp. LXY-6 | reverse complement strand
CCTCCCCCCCCGGGCCGGACAAGGACGAACCGGGCACCGTCCACATCAACGCCATGAAGAACCCGGAGCTGAAGTCCTACCGCGCCATCCTTGCCGGGATGGACAAGTTCGACGAGCTGCACGCGCTGGCCCCCAGCGTGCCGCAGCTGCGCTTCCAGGTCGAGGCGCGGCGCGGCAAGGCGCTGGGCGGCGAGCCGCTGGCCGCACGCATCGCCGCCGACGACTTCTCGGTTCCGCTCGTGCTCGATCAGGATGCGCGCTTCGCGGTGCCGCGCAGCCAGGCGGCATACGACGCCAAGGCCGAGCTGGTGCTGAACCGCAAGAAGCACGAGGCCCGCTTCGACACCTATGTGCGCACGCCGGGCCTGGCGGACAGGCAGTACCGGATGGGCGACGTCCGCCTCGACTGCCAGGTGAAGGTCGCGATCGCCAAGGAAGAGATGCCGTTCTGGGTGAATGGCCTGATCAACGGACTCCTGCTCACCACCGACTGGTGCTCGTGGTTCAAGGGTGAGACGCCGAAGGGCGGCGACCGGGTCTGGTCGCACAAGGCGGGCGCCGAATTGAGCGCGGCCACCCTGCGCGACGGCGAGCGCCGCCTGGCGCTGGAGGTCGAGGGCAAGTCGTTCCGGCTGCCGATCGGCGACACCAGCTGGAGCAATGACGCGATCGTCGAGCTGGAGTTTGCGGCCGCGAAGGATGCCGCGCCCTGAGCCGGCTTATTCGAACTGCTGGCGGAAGGCCGCGAACTGCGCCCTGAGTTCGTCGATTTCGGACCGCAGCGCGGCCACTTCCTGCTCCAGCTGACCGATGCGACCACCGGACGCGCCGCCCGACCCGGCCGGGGCGCCGGCAGCGTCGGCGCGCGCGAGGTCGATCTCGCCGCCCAGCAGCTGGCCGTAGCGCGCTTCCTTGGTGCCCGGGGCGCGCTCGATCCGCGCCACCAGCGGCGGGTATTTATCGATCAGGAACTGCAGCGCGGACTCCGCCTCGGCCACCGACTTGAACTCGTGCAGGCGCCCGCTGCGCGCGCGGATCTCGCCGGCGGTCTGCAGGCTGCGCAGCATCAGGACGGCGAGCACGGCCAGCTTGTCCTGCTCCAGCGACCATTTGATGCGCATCCGGTGTTCGTACTTGATCACGCGCGCGCCGGCCTGCGACATGCTGCCCACCAGCTTGCGCTGCATGAGGCGCTGCAGGGTGTCGTGCACCACGTCTTCGGACAGCTGCATCACCGGATCGCGGCTGGACAACTGGTTGCAGCCGTTCATGACCGCGTTCAGCGACATCGGGTAATTATCGGGCGTGAGCGCTTCTTTTTCGGCCAGCACGCCCAGTACGCGGATCTCGTTGGGGTCCAGGTCGGATGCGGGGTCGAAGGCGCCCGGGATGTCGTCTTGCATAGTTCCTCAGCTTCCGCTCAATTGAGTAATCAAAATGCTCATTCGACCAGGCGATTCAGCTGATCCTGGTCGAGCTTGTCGTTCTCGGCGATGCCCGCGCAGCAGATCCCGGCCGCCTTGATGGTCGAGCACAGGCGTTCGATCTGCTCGTCCTGCCGGGCCACATGGTCGATCAGGTTGCGCAGCGCCTTCGACAGCGGGTCGTCGCCGTTCGGGGTGACGCCGTAGGCCGCGAACATCTGGGCGCTGCGGACCTGGTCTTCCTTGCGCACGATGTGGGCCGGATTGCCGACCGCGGTGGCGCCGGCCGGCACCGGCTTGACCACCACCGCGTTCGAGCCGATCTTCGCATATTCGCCGACCGTGAACGCACCGAGCACCTGGGCCCCGGCGCCGACGATCACGCCGCGCTCGAGCGTCGGGTGGCGCTTGGTGCCGGCCACCAGGGTAGTGCCGCCGAGCGTTACGCCCTGGTAGATGGTGCAGTCGTCGCCGACCACGGCGGTCTCGCCGATCACCACGCCGAAGCCGTGGTCGATGAAGACGCGGCGGCCGATGGTCGCGCCGGGGTGGATCTCGATACCGGTGATGATGCGGGCGATGTAGGAGATGAAACGGCCGAGCCATTTGAAGCCGGCCTGCCAGCAGGCATGCGCCCAGCCGTGCATGACGACCGCGTGCAGGCCCGGGTAGCAGGTGAGCACCTCCCAGCCGTTGCGGGCGGCCGGGTCACGTTCGATGATGCTCTTGATATCTTCGCGCAGCTTGGAAAACATAGGGGTAAGGCGTTGGCAGAACAGACAGCATGGTAGCGTATCCGCGCCTTCCCCGCTTGCCGTCCTTACTGTCGAGGTTCGCGCGCCATCCGCTGGCGGCGCGCCTCGTACAGGCAGACGCCCGAGGCCACGGACACGTTCAGGCTCTCGACCGAGCCGAACATCGGGATGCTGACCAGCATGTCGCAGGTTTCGCGGGTCAGGCGGCGCATGCCCTCGCCTTCCGAGCCCATCACCAGCGCCGTCGGGCCGGTGAAGTCGCCTTCGTACAGGCCCTTGTCGGCATCGTCGGAAGTGCCGATCAGCCAGACGCCGCGCTCCTTCAGGTCGCGCATGGTGCGCGCCAGGTTGGTCACGGTGATGTAGGGGACGGTCTCGGCGGCGCCGCTGGCGACCTTGGCGGCGGTGGCGTTCAGGCCGACCGAGCGGTCCTTGGGCGCAATGACCGCATGCGCGCCGACGCCGTCGGCCACGCGCAGGCAGGCGCCCAGGTTGTGCGGGTCGGTGATGCCGTCCAGGATCAGCAGCAGCGGCGGGCCCTCCACCGCATCCAGCAGCTCGTCCAGGTTGCGCGCCAGGGACAGCTGGCTGGCGAAGGCGATCACGCCCTGGTGGCGGCGGGTGCCGACGATCTTGTCGAGGCGCTCGGCCTCGACCGGCATGACGCGCACGCCGGCCTGCTTGGCGTGGGCGATCAGGTCCTGCATGCGGCGGTCCTGGCGGCCGGCGTCGACGAAGATCTCTTCCACCGATTGGGCCTCGTGGCGCAGCCGCGAGGTCACCGCATGGAAGCCGAAAATCATTTTATTTTTCATTGATGCTTACTTCTTTTTACTGGTTTTGGAGGCGGCCCTGGGGACCTTGGTGGCGCTCTTGCTGGGAGCGCTCTGTGTTGCTGCGGTTTTCTTGGCGGCCGTTTTCTTCGATGCGGTTTTGCCGGCGCTGACGTTGCCGCCGTTGCCGCCGTTGCCGCCGTTGCCGCCGTTGCCGCCGTTGCCGCCGTTGCTAGCCTTGCTACCGTTGCCGGCATTGCGGTTGCGGCCGCGGCTGCGGCGCGACGACGACGGCGGCACGAACACGATGTCATCCTCGCTCTCGTCGCTGGTGCTGAAATCAGGTGGAACCGGCGGCTCGCCCTTCATCCCGTGCACCTGCTGCGGCGAGGCCGGCACGGCGCCCGCCCCGGCTTTGGCTTTGCGGCGGCGCGGCGGCTTCGGTTCCATCGCGTCGAGGGCGGCGGCGCGGGCGCGCTCCAGCGGCGCCGGCACGGCCTGCTGTTCGCTCGGCTGGGCCAGCACCAGGTCGATCTTGCGCGCTTCGAGGTCGACGCGTGCCACCTGCACCGTCACGCGGCCGGTCAGGCCGTAGACCTGGCCGCTGTTCTTGCCGCGCAGCTCGTGGCGCGCTTCGTCGTACTCGAAATAATCCTGTCCCAGGCCGGTCACGTGCACCAGGCCTTCGACGAACAGCTCGTCCAGCTGCACGAAGATGCCGAACGGCGTCACGCCCGCGATCACGCCGGTGAATTCCTCGCCCAGGCGGTCCTTCATGTAGTAGCACTTGAGCCAGTTCTCGACGTCGCGCGAGGCTTCGTCGGCGCGGCGCTCGTTGGCCGAGCAGTGCACGCCCAGCGCGTCCCAGATCGTCATGTCCTTCGGATTCTTTTGCGTGCCGGCGGCCTTGTCCTTGGCCTGCTGCTTGCGGGTCGCGTTCGACACCGTGGTGTTCAGCTTCGACAGGTCGATGCCGGTCGGCTCGTACTTCTTGCCCAGCAGGACCGCCTTGATCGCGCGGTGGGTCAGCAGGTCCGGATAGCGGCGGATCGGGCTGGTGAAGTGGGCGTAGTGCTCATAGGCCAGGCCGAAGTGGCCGACGTTGTCCGGGCTGTAGACCGCCTGCTGCATCGAACGCAGCAGCATGGTCTGCAGCAGGGTCGCGTCCGGGCGCTCCTTGATCTTCTGCATCAGCTCGGCGTAGTCGCGCGCTTCCGGCTTGTTGCCGCCGCCCAGGTTCAGGCCCACCTGCTTCAGGAAAGTGCGCAGCTGGTTCAGCTTTTCTTCGGTCGGCACCGCGTGGATGCGGAAGGTACTCGGCTGGTCGTGGCGGATCAGGAAGTCGGCCGCGCAGACGTTCGCCGCCAGCATGCACTCTTCGATCAGGCGGTGCGCGTCATTGCGGGTGCGCGGGACGATCTTCTCGATCTTGCCCATCGCATTGCAGACGATGTAGGTCTCGGTGGTCTCGAAGTCGATCGCACCACGTTTCTGGCGCGCCTGGAGCAGCGAGCGGAACACTTCGTTCAGGTTCAGCAGGTGCGGCACGATGCCCGGACGGCGGCCCGCTTCCGGCCCTTTCGTATTCCCCAGGATGGCGGCCACCTCGTCGTAGGTCAGGCGCGCCGCCGAGTGCATCACGGCGGGATAGAACTGGTAGGCCGTGACCTCGCCCTTGGCGGTGACGACCATATCGCACACCAGGCACAGGCGGTCGACGGCCGGGTTCAGCGAGCACAGGCCGTTCGACAGCTTCTCCGGCAGCATCGGGATCACGCGGCGCGGGAAATAGACCGAGGTCGAGCGCTCGATCGCGTCGCCATCGAGGCCGTCGCCCGGCTTGACGTAGTGGCTGACGTCGGCGATCGCCACCAGCAGGCGGTAGCCTTTGGTGCGGCCGATCTTGACGGGTTCGCAGTAGACCGCGTCGTCGAAGTCGCGCGCGTCTTCGCCGTCGATGGTCACCAGCGGCACGTCGCGCAGGTCGACGCGGTCGCCCAGGTCGGCGTCGCGCACCTCGTTCGGCAGCTTGCCGGCCTGCTTCTGCGCGGCCTGCGAGAACACGTGCGGCACGCCGAACTTGCGCACCGCGATCTCGATCTCCATGCCGGGGTCGTCCAGCTCGCCCAGCACCTCGACCACGCGGCCGATCGGCTGGCGGAAGCGCGAGGGCTGCTCGATCAGTTCGACGCTGACCACCTGGCCCGATTTCGCCTTGCCCGGCGAGCCTTCCACCAGGATGTCCTGGGCGATGCGCTTGTCTTCAGGGGCCACGATCCAGACGCCGTTTTCCTGCAGCAGGCGGCCGATGATGTGGGTGTTCGCGCGCTCGGTGACTTCGACGATCGTGCCTTCGGGGCGGCCGCGGCGGTCGGTGCCGACCACGCGCGCCAGCACCTTGTCGCCGTGCAGGACCTTCTGCATCTCCTTATCGGGCAGGAACAGGTCATCGCCGGGTTCGTCGGGAATCACGAAGCCGAAGCCGTCGCGGTGCGCGCTGACGCGGCCTGAGATGAAGCTCGAATGGTCCGTCAATGCATACTGGCCGGCGGGATTCGCGCGGATCTGGCCGTCACGTTCCATCGCATTCAGGCGACGGCTGAGTACGCCTTCCGCTTCCGGGTCGACTTGCAGGGCGCGGGCCAGTGCGCCGCTGTCGAGCGGCCCCTTGGCATCGCGGAAAACGCCGAGAATCTCCTCGCGGCTTGGTATGGTATGAGTTGGGTGCTTCAAATCGTCTTCTATTCTTGTTGAGCCTGTGACGCGCCTGCCCGTGCTTCATTCAAGCACGTTTGCCGGCAGCGCAATGTTGGTTGGATTGACACCTAGACAGGCGTAGTGTAACGGAGGACCGGGGAATTCGCCTAACGCGAACCGTGCAAGCGTGCCGCCCCTTCCGTCATGAGGGTGTCGCGGGGGCCTTTGACATTTGCCAATCATCCGCTATACTTTCGCTCTCTTCGCAAACGGCCCAGCCGGATGCGGGGCTGCTGCGAAGGTGCAGCCGGCGCAAAAGCGAAACGAAAGTTGGTCTGGCGCAAACCGGCAAAGCCTGATATCGTAGCGGAATTCGACGGCAACGTCGAGCGATGATTGCAAAACCCGGCCCACGTGGCGGAATTGGTAGACGCGCATGGTTCAGGTCCATGTGCCGCGAGGTGTGGGGGTTCGAGTCCCTCCGTGGGCACCAAAGCCGGTTTGCAGGATTCGATGTGGTTGTTGATATGCCCACGTGGCGGAATTGGTAGACGCGCATGGTTCAGGTCCATGTGCCGCGAGGTGTGGGGGTTCGAGTCCCTCCGTGGGCACCAAATGCTACCGTTGTTGTTGTTCGTTGTACCCGGTTGTTGATATGCCCACGTGGCGGAATTGGTAGACGCGCATGGTTCAGGTCCATGTGCCGCGAGGTGTGGGGGTTCGAGTCCCTCCGTGGGCACCAAATGCTACCGTTGTTGTTGTTCGTTGTACCCGGTTGTTGATATGCCCACGTGGCGGAATTGGTAGACGCGCATGGTTCAGGTCCATGTGCCGCGAGGTGTGGGGGTTCGAGTCCCTCCGTGGGCACCAAATGCTACCGTTGTTGTTGTTCGTTGTACCCGGTTGTTGATATGCCCACGTGGCGGAATTGGTAGACGCGCATGGTTCAGGTCCATGTGCCGCGAGGTGTGGGGGTTCGAGTCCCTCCGTGGGCACCAAATGCTACCGTTGTTGTTCGTTGTACCCTGTTGTTCGATATGCCCACGTGGCGGAATTGGTAGACGCGCATGGTTCAGGTCCATGTGCCGCGAGGTGTGGGGGTTCGAGTCCCTCCGTGGGCACCAAATGCTACCGGCTTGCAGAAAGCCTCCGGCTCATCACCAGATGATCCCCGGCGCAAAACGCCGCAATCTTTGCTCAAGGATTGCGGCGTTTTGCGTTTTTTCGTCGTTGACAGCCCGCCAGGCGCAGGGCCATGGCAGTTCTTGAGGCGCATGGGCGGCCGTTCAGTGGGTCGCCAGGTCGTCGAGGATCGGGCAGTCGGAGCGCTGGTCGCCGTGGCAGGACCGGGCCAGCGTCTCGAGGGTGCGTTTCATCGCCTGCAGTTCGTCGATCTTGCGCTCCAGCTCCGCGATGTGCTGCTCGGCCAGCCGGCGCACGTCGGCGCTGGCCCGGCCCTGGTCTTGCCACAGCGCCAGCAGCTCGGCGATCTTTTCGAGCGAAAAGCCGAGCGCCCGGCCGCGGTGGATGAACTGCAGCAGGCGCACGTCCTGCTCGCCGTAGACCCGGTAGCCGGCCACCGTGCGCTGCGCCGCCGGCAGCAGGCCGATCGATTCATAATGCCGGATCATCTTGGCCGACACGCCCGATGCCTGCGCCGCTTCGCCGATATTCAACATCGTCCGCTCCTTCATCTGTTCGGTACAGCATACACCCTCCCATCGTGGGAAGGTCAAGACAGGCGGACATGCTTGACTTGACGCGCCGGCCGGGTCAAGCTCGGCACATGAAACGGACTTTCACCATCGTGCTGGGCCTGGCCCTGGTCTGCCCCGCCGTCCTGGACGCCGCGCCGGCACCCTGGTACCAGTGGCGCAGCAAGGCCACCGGCGCCCTGGCCTGTTCGCAGACGCCGCTCGGCCCCGGCTGGGCCAGATTCGCCGGCCCCTATCGTGACGCCCGTTGCGAAATGCGCATGTCCGAGAAATAATGTAATAAGATAAACATTGAGTACGGCCCCAGGAAACCCAACCGAGGAGACACCGATGTTCACCAATCCCGAGCAATTCGCCAACGCCACCAAGACCCTGTTCGACCTGCAGGTGGAAACCTTCAACGCCCTGGCCAGCAAGGCCGTGCAGGGTGTCGAACAAGTGGTGGCGCTGAACATGGCAACCGCAAAGAATTCGATGGAAGGCGCGATGGCCGCCAGCCGCCAGATGAGCCAGGCGAGCGATCCGAAGGCGGCGCTGGATACGCTGCAGTCGCGCCTGCAGCCGGGCGTGCAGAACGCGCAGGCCTATGGCGAACAGCTGCGCCAGATCGTGGCCGACATCCAGAAGGACTTCCAGCAGGCCGCCGACACCCACCTGGTCGAAGCCAAGAACACGCTGTCGGCCCTGATCTACGACGTTACGCAGAACGTCAAGCCGGGCCAGGAGAATGCGGTCGAGATCATCAAGGCGGCGATCGACAATGCCTTCCGCGGCTACGAACAGGTGACCCAGTCCACCCGCGACGCCATGCGCCGGGTCGAGGAACAGGTGTCGACCGCCACCTCGCAGCTGAGCGCCGCGGCCGCCCAGGCCTCCTCGTCCGGCCAGGGCTCCTCGTCCGGCCAGGGACCCTCGTCCGGCCAGGCGCCGAAGGCCTGACCGGAGCACGCCGCCGGTTCGCGCATCCCGTCCGCCGATTCAGTTCGCGGACTGCTGCGCGACGCCCAGCATCTCCTCGATGTGGGCGAACGAGGCGTCGTCCTTCACCACCGAGCGCAGCCACACGTGCAGTGGCTGCTCGCCCCAGTGCGCGGCCTTTTCCGCCAGGTAGGCGACCGGGCTGTGCGGCTCGGTGCGGCGGAAGAACTCGGCGACTTCGCGCAGCTGGGCCAGGGCCTGGGCGCGCGAAGCGAGCGGCCCGCCCGCGGCGCCGCCCGCCTCCAAGGGCGGGGGCGCCGACGATCCGGACGCCGCCGCCGGCGCGCCGCCGGCCGCCTGCCGGGCGTCTAGCGGCGCGGCGTCCTCCTTCACCATTGGCTTCACGAACAGAATCACGCTTTGCAGGCCGGACTTGGCGGCGCTGAAACTTGGCCCATCCACGCCCAGGCGCGCGTCGACGCTGTGCTCGATGCGTTCGAGCGCGCCGGCGCAATGTTCGCAGTCGCGCAGCAGGGCCGTGAAAAACGCCGGCGAACTGCGCGCCTTGGCCGCCTCGAGCCTGGCCAGCTCGTCGCCGCCGTGCATGCGGGCGACGTCGAAATCGCGCAGCGCATGGCCGGGCTGGCCGGGTTGGCTTTCCGTCAGCGGCACCTCGCGCAGCAGCGGCGCAATGCGCGAGGCCAGCCAGGACAGGTTGCCGATGCGCCGCTCGTGCCCGTCCTCGTCCGGCAGCGGATACAGGCCATCCCACCAGCGGTCGCACAGCGCGGCTACCAGCATCAGGCTGTCGGCCAGGCCGCGCAGTCCGCCCGTTCTGGCCTCGGCCTCGGCCAGCCAGACCGCCAGCTGCAGGTCCTTGCTGCGCTGTTCGATCAGCTGGGCGCACTGCCTGGCCACGAACTTCCAGTCGGCTTCCTTCAGGTCGGTGACCCAGGCGCCCTGCTCCAGCGAGGGGTCGTCGGCCTGGCGCGCACGCACGATCGCGTCGATCTCGCTGGAGAAGGCCAGATCCTCGCCGCAGGGCCGGGCGCCGCCGACCGGCGCCAGCAAGCGTTCCAGGTTCAGCATAGCGCCCTCCTCATGCCGGTTCGACGGCGTACTTGATCTTGCCGCCCCTGGTCGCACCGACCCTGATCCGCCTGATGCCTGCGCCGGCCGCCATCGCCGCCAGCACGTTGTCGGCGATCTCGGGCAGCAGCGTGCCATTCAGGATGGTGTCGACGTTGCGCGCGCCCGAATCGACCTCGGTGCAGCGCGCCAGCACGGCGTTCACCAGTGCGTCGTCGTACTCGAAGCCGGCATTGTGGTTGGCCGCCACCCGCGCCTTGATGCGTTCGAGCTTGAGCCGGATGATGTTGGCCAGCACCTCGTCGTCGATCGGGTAGAACGGCACCACCGTCAGGCGCCCGAGGAAGGCAGGCTTGAAGTGCTTCATCAGGCCGGGCCGGATCAGTTCCCCCAATTGTTCCGGGCTCGGGCGCTCGGCCGCCGCCTTGTTCAGGCAGGCCTGCATGATCTGGCTCGATGCCGCATTCGAGGTCAGGATGATGACCGTGTTGCGGAAGTCGATCTGGCGCCCTTCCGCATCGTCCAGCACGCCCTTGTCGAACACCTGGAAGAACAGCTCGAGCACGTCGCCGTGCGCCTTCTCCACTTCGTCGAGCAGCACCACGCTGTAGGGATTGCGCCGTACCGCCTCAGTCAGCACCCCGCCCTCGCCGTAGCCGACATAGCCTGGCGGCGAGCCCTTCAGGCCGGATACGCTGTGCGCCTCCTGGTATTCGCTCATGTTGATGGTGACCAGCTTGCGCTCGCCGCCGTACAGCAGGTCGGCCAGCGCCAGCGCGGTCTCGGTCTTGCCGACCCCGGAACTGCCGACGAACAGGAACACGCCCTTCGGCTTGTTCGGGTCCTCAAGGTTGGCGCGCGCGGTGCGCACGCGCTGGGCGACGATGCCGCTGGCGTGGCCCTGGCCGAGGATGCGCTCGTCCAGCATCCCCTGCAGATTCATCACGGTGCGGATCTCGTCCTTCACCATGCGTCCCAGCGGGATGCCGGTCCAGCTGGCCACGATGGCGGCCACCGTATGGCCGTCCACCTGCAGCGGCACCAGCGGGGTCTCGCCCTGCAGCGCACGCAGCTCGTCGATCAGCGCCTGCAATCCTCCAGGGCTGCCGTCGCCGGCTTCCAGGCGCGCGCGCATCGCGTGGATCTCGCTCGAGATGGCGATCTCGCCGTCCCACTGCGCGCGCAGGCGCTCCTGCTCCTTCAGTCCGGCCTCGCGCTCGGCGCGCAGCTGTGCTAGCGTCGCCGCGTGGTCGGCGCCGCCGTTCTGCTCGCGCACCAGCGAGCCGATGCGCGCGTCGAGCCGCTCCACGGCGCGGGTCGCTTCCTCCAGCGCCGCCGGGGTCGCCCTCTGGCCGAGTGCCACCTTGGCGCAGGCGGTATCCAGCACGCTGACCGCCTTGTCCGGCAGCTGACGCCCGCTGATGTAGCGGTGCGACAGCCGCACCGCCTCGCGGATCGCCTCGTCGAAGATGCGCACGCCGAAGTGACGTTCCATCAGCGGCGCCATCGCGCGCAGCATGGCGCAGGCGGTGTCCTCGTCCGGCTCCTCGACCTTCACCACCTGGAAGCGGCGCGCCAGCGCGGCATCCTTCTCGAAATACTTCTTGTACTCGCCCCAGGTGGTGGCGGCGATGGTGCGCAACTCGCCGCGCGCCAGCGCCGGCTTGAGCAGGTTGGCGGCGTCGTTCTGGCCGGCCGCGCCGCCGGCGCCGATCATCGTGTGGGCCTCGTCGATGAACAGGATGATCGGGTGCAGGCTTTTGGTTACCTCCTCGATCACGTTCTTCAGACGGTTCTCGAATTCGCCCTTGACGCTGGCGCCGGCCTGCAGCAGGCCCATGTCGAGGGTGTGGATCTCGACCCCGCGCAGCACGTCCGGCACGTCCCCTTCGGCGATGCGCAGCGCCAGCCCTTCGACCACGGCGGTCTTGCCGACCCCTGCCTCGCCGGTCAGGATCGGGTTGTTCTGGCGCCGCCGCATCAGGATGTCGATCACCTGGCGGATCTCGGCATCGCGCCCGATCACCGGATCGACCTTGCCTTCGCGCGCGCGCGCGGTCAGGCAGGTCGTGTACTGGTCGAGCGCGGGCGTCCTGCCCGGCGCGCTTGAGCGCAGCTCGCCGACCGGATCGCCAGACGTGGCAGCCTGCGTGCCTTCGGCCGCCGCCGGCGCTTCGCAGGAGCCGCGGGTGAGCTTGTCGAAATCGTGCTTCAGGCGGTCGAGCGGGAACGCCATGAAGCAGGACGAGGCACGCTGCGCCAGCTGGGCCAGGCCGGGTTCGGCCAGCAGCGCCAGCAGCAGGTGGCCGCTGCGGATCTGCTGCTCCTGTCCGGGCGCTAGTCGAGCTTTTGCATCCCGGCCCAGCGAAGCGATCAGCCAGGCATGCTCGAACAGCACCGGCAGGTGGCGCGAGAACACCGGGGTGCGGCTGCTGCCGCTAGGAAGGCGCTCGACTTCCTTGCGCAACTCGGTCTCGAAGGCGGTCAGGCTGATTCCGGCGGCGCGCGCGGCTACCACGAAGTCGCTGGCCGGCTGTTCCAGCAGGGCCAGGAACAGATGCTCGATGTCGACTTCGTACTGGCCGAAGCCGACGCAGATCCCGGCCGCGCGCGTGGCCGCCGCCCGGGTGGTGTCGTTCAGCTTGCCGATCAGGGTCTTCAGGTTGATGTCCATCGTCGGTCTCTTCCTCCAAAAAAGACCGCGGCACGGGGCCGCGGCAAGCGCGCTGGCGACAGAGCGCATCAAGTACCAGGTGAGGCAAGCGGTCAGGCCACCTTGTTGGAGGCCAGGTCCCAGCCGCCGGAGGTATTGCCGCCGGCGCCGCCGCCGATCTTCTGCTGGGTGTACTTGAATTTTATTTTCGAGAACTTCAGGCCGACGCTCTCGGCCATGAAGTCGCCTTCCGCCACCGCCGACTGGACCGAGCCGATCAGCACGTTCTCGAGCTCGACCTCAAAGTACTTGACCCGCTCGCCCTGGCCGTCGGCGCGCATGAACTCGAGCTTGGCCTTGGGGATCGTCTTGCCGGAAGAGCAGGTCTGCAGCAGCACCGGCGAGGACAGGTCGGCCAGCTTGGCGATCGCGAGCTCGGAATACTCGCAGCGCTCGGCGGTATGGCCGCCGCCGGTCGAGGAAGTTGCGGATTTCGGCTGAATCACGCCCCAGCTCACCGATTTGCACTCGATCCAGTCCTTGTGCCTGTCGTCCATCGATTCGCCCTTGATGCCGTCGATTTGCAGGTACACGTCTATTGCCATGTCTTACTCCAGTGGTATGTTGAATGAAGAATCAGGATTTGGTCGATTGCGGCAACTCCGCGACCAGTCGGAGCGAAACGGACAGCTCATCGAGCTGGAAATGGGGACGCAGGAAGGAGACGGCGCGGTAGACGCCGGGACGGCCGGGCACTTCCGCCACCTGCACGCTGGCTTCGCGCAGCGGGAACTGGGCCTTCTGTTCCTGACTCGCGTTATCGTCCAGCAGCACGTACTGGGTCAGCCAGCGGTTCAGGTAATCCTCGACGTTGGACGCGGCGGCAAAGCTGCCGATCTTGTCCCGCATCATGGCCTTCATGTAGTGGGCGATGCGCGAGACCGCGAAGATATACTGCAGTTGCGAGGACAGCAGCGCGTTGGCGTTGGCGGCGTCGTTGGCGTACTTGCGCGGCTTCTGCGCCGACTGCGCGCCGAAGAAGGCCGCATACGAGGTGTTCTTGCAGTGCACCAGCGAGATGAAACCGAGGTCGGACAGCTCCTTCTCGCGGCGGTCGGTGATCGCCAGCTCGGTCGGGCACTTCAGCGCGACCTCGCCCTCGTCGGTCTTGAAGGTGTGGGCCGGCAGGTTCTCGACCAGGCCGCCGCCCTCGACGCCGCGGATCGCCGCGCACCAGCCATAGTCCTCGAACGCCTTGGTCAGCTTGGTGGCGAAGGCGTAGGCGGCGTTACACCACAGGTACTTCTGGTGGTCGCTGCCGTCGACGTCCTCGACGAAGTTGAAGCCTTCGGTGGCCATGCCGTCCATTGGGTTGTACGGCAGGCGGCCGAGGAAGCGCGGCAGGGTCAGGCCGACGTAGCGCGCATCCTCGGACTCGCGGAACGCCTTCCACTTCGCGTATTCGACGGTGTCGAACACCTTGGCCAGGTCGCGCGGCTTGCCGAGGTCGCCGAAGCTCTCGATCCCGAACAGCTCCGGCGCGCTCGAGGTGATGAAGGGCGCATGGCTGGCCGCCGCCACGTGCGACATCTGTTCCAGGAAGTAGACGTCCTCGGGCTGGCGGCTGATCTCGAAGTCGCCGATCAGCGCGCCGTAGGGGGCACCGCCGAAGGTGCCGAACTCCTCTTCGTAGATCTTCTTGAACAGGCTGCTCTGGTCGAATTCCAGCGCCGACTGGAAGTCCTTCACCAGCTCGCGCTTGGTGGCGTTGAGCATGCGGATTTGCAGGTTGCTGCTGGTAGAGGTGTTCTTGACCAGGTAATGCAGGCCGGTCCAGCTGCGTTCCAGCTTCTGGAACTCGGGCGCGTGCATGATGCTCGACAGCTGGGCCGAGATCATGCGGTCCAGCTCCGCCAGGCGCGCATCGATCGTCGCCGACAGGTTGCTGGAGATGACCATGGTGCCGTCCATCACCTGGGTCACCAGTTCCGAGATCAGGTCGCGCGCGCGTTCGTGCTCGCTGCTGGACTTCGCCACCCGGCTCTGCTCGACGATCTGGTCGAGCAGGCCGGTGTCCAGTTCGACCGTGCCCGCCGTCTCTTGTGCCGCGGTGTCGAGGATCGCCGCCATTATTTGTCCTCCCGGGTCTTGCGCAGGCTGTCCAGCTTTTCGGTGTTGGTCAGCACGTCGTTCAGGATGTCTTCCAGCTTGTCGTTCCCGGCCAGCTTGTTGCGCAGGTCGGCCAGCTTGCTGCGCGCATCCAGCAGGCCTTTCAAAGGCGCCACCTGCTGCACCACCGACTCCGGGCGGAAGTCGGCCATCTCGCGGAACTGCAGGCTGAGCGCGAACTCGCCGCCTTCCGGCGACAGGTGGTTCTCGACGCGGAAGTTGGCGACCGGGGCGACGGCGTTCAGCACTTCGTCGACATTGTCGGCATCGACGCTGACGAAGTTGCGGTCCTTCAGGCGCTTCCTGGCGGCGTCGGGATCGCTGCCGAAGTCGCCCAGCACGCCGACCACGAAGGGCAACTCCTTGTTCTCGATGGCGTCGCCGATCTCGACGTCATAGGTCATCTGCACGCGCGGGGCGCGCACCTTCTGCAGGCGTTTCTGCACGCTTTCATTCTTGGACATGTCGACTCCAGGCTGGGTTTACTTCAAGGCCCCGAAGGGGTCGTTGCTGGCCGGGCGGGCGGGCGGCGTCGCGATCATCCTCCGGCCAGGCGCATCCTTGGGCCGTGCCGCGGCCGGACGGGTGGCGTTCGCCACCAGCACCTCTTCGCCCAGGCTGCTGCGCAGCAGCTTGGCCAGTGCCTGGGCCTCGGTCCGCACGTTGCCGCTCAGGTTGTTCTTTTGGCTCAGGTCGGCTAGCGCCTTGCTGGTCACGCGCAGGCCGCTGACCGCGACGATGCTGTTGGCCAGGGTGTCGTCCGGGTCGCGCTCCAGCGCTTCCAGGGCGTTGACGATGGCTTCGCCGTAATCGGTGCTGTCGAAGCGCATCTGGGCCATCCTGACCCACGGCGTCTTATCGGTCGGGAAGGTGCCGCCCGCGCTCTTCAGCAAGGCGTAGGCCTTGTCGGTCTGGCCCGCCAGCACGGCGGCGTCGACGTCCGCCATCGCGGCGGCCATGGTGGATGCCGGCTTGGCGCCGCCGGCCGCCGGGCCGGTGGCGGCGCAGGCCGACAGCATCGCAACACAGACTAAACTCGGCATCAAGCGTTGGAACGTCATCTGGCTCTCCCAAGGTGAAATCAAGCGCCATTATTGGCGCGCGCTTTCCGTGAAGAATTGTGTGAAGTCAACTTAGCGTCCCCCAGCAATTGAGCTCGGTCGAAGTCCGGCTTGCGCAGGCGCAGCGTGCGCAGATGGCGATCCCGTTAAATGTCGCTGTCGACTCATTTACCAAAGGCATTACGCCATGGCTTCCTCCCTCCTCCCTTCCTGCTTGTCCGGATTGTTCTCCTGTATGCTGCTGGCCGGCTGCGCTGGCGGCGCCGCAAGCTCGCCCGGCGGCTTGATGGAAGCCGTCGGCTTGCGCAAGCCACAGCCCTCGCCCGAAGCCCTGCAGGCGCCACGCAAGGTGACACTGCGCCTGCATGCCGCCAAGCGCCTGAACGTGGACGCGCGCGGCCAATCGCTGGCCCTGCTGGTGCGTGTGTATACGCTGCGCCAGCGTGCCGCCTTCGAGGAGGCACCCTATTCCGCCTTCCTGTCGACGCAGGGCGAGCGCGAGGCGCTGGGCGCTGACCTGGTCGAGGTGCGCGAACTGACGTTGGTGCCCGGCCAGCAGCTGGAGCTCAACGAAAAGCTGCCGCGCGAGGCCGGCTGGCTCGGTGTCGTCGCCCTGTTCTATTCGCCGCCGCAACAGGGCTGGCGGCTGGCCTTCGCCGCGCCGGAAGCGGAACAGGCCGGCGTGACGATCGGCCTCCATGCCTGCGCGATGAGCAGCAGCGGTGCCAGCGCCAGCCCCGCCGCCGCACGCGGTGGCCTTGCCCGATGTCAATGAAGTCTGCGTGGTTTCCCCCAAGCTAGAGTTTTGTGACATCTGCGCGAGGCATCCGTGAAACCACCATCGAAGGTCTTGTGGGGCGAGGGGCTATTCCTGCGCCCCCAGCATTTCCAGCAGCAGGACCGCTACCACGAAGCGCGCCTGAACGACACCGCCACCGCCCTGCACCCCTACTCCTGGGGCGTGCGCAAGCTCGAGATCGACCAGGATGCGCTGAAGGCCGACACTCTGCGCATCATCGAACTGTCGCTGATCTTCCCCGACGGCGAGATCGTGCACGCGCCCGACCGCGACGCCCTGCCGCCCCAGGTGCGCCTTGGCGAACTGCCCTCCTCGGTGCAGGCGCTCACCTACCATGCCGCGCTGCCGGCACTGAAGGACCACGGCGGCAACTGCGCCGCGCGCGGCGAAGCCCGCATCGACACGCGCTTCGGCCAGCACGAGCACGACACCTTCGACCTGTTCACCGACGCCGCCAGCGCGCCGGTCGCGTATCTCACCCGCGGCCTGCGGCTGGTGTCGGAACTCGAGCCCCTGGAAGCCTTCGAGACCATTCCGCTGGTGCGCCTGCGCCGCGTCGCCACCGGCGGTTTCGAAATCGACCACGCCTTCGTCCCGCCCAGCCTGTCGATCGAGGGCGCACCCGGCCTGCACGGCCAGCTGGCGCGACTGATGGAAAAGCTGCTGGCCAAGGTGAACGCGCTGTACGGCCACTACCGCGAGCCCAGCAAGAACGTGGTCGAGCTGCGCGGCGGCGACGTCGCCTCGTTCTGGCTGCTGCACACGGTCAGCAGCGGCTACGCGTCGCTGACCCACTTCCTGGCCCACCGCGACCTGCATCCCGAGCGCCTGTTCCAGGAGCTGCTCGGCCTTGCCGGCGGCATGATGACGTTTTCGCGCAGCTTCAAGCTGGAAGATTTGCCGCCCTACGTGCACCAGGATCCGGGCCCGGCCTTCGCGCGCCTGGACGCGATCCTGCGCGAGCTGCTCGACACCGTGATCTCGGCGAAGTACTTCTCGATCGCGCTGTCGAACGAACGTCCGTCCTACCACCTGGGCGCGCTCGACTCCGGCAAGATCAACGGCCAGACCACGCTGTTCCTGGGCGTCTCGGCCGACATGCCGGGCCTGCAGCTGGTCGAGATCGTGCCGCTGCGCTTCAAGATCGGCGCGCCCGAGGACGTCGACAAGCTGGTGCTGTCGGCCATGCCCGGCGTGCGCCTGGTGCATGCGCCGCAGGTGCCGAGCGCGGTGCCGGTGCGGCCCGACACCTATTACTTCGTGCTGGAAAACCGCGGCGTGCTGTACGAAAGCATGCTGAAAGCGCAGGCGATCTCGATCTATGTGCCGAACGGGATCCGCGACCTCAAACTCGAACTCATC
This sequence comes from Massilia sp. LXY-6, assembly GCF_051233485.1. Taxonomy (NCBI): domain Bacteria; kingdom Pseudomonadati; phylum Pseudomonadota; class Betaproteobacteria; order Burkholderiales; family Oxalobacteraceae; genus Massilia; species Massilia sp. LXY-6. The sequence continues at coordinate 90,809 of NZ_JBKFGF010000016.1, read as the reverse complement.
GGAATCGCAGCATGAGCCCCCACGTCGAACGACGCGCCGCGCCGCCCCAGCCCGGCAGCCGCAACGCCGCCGGCAGTACCCCCAGCTCCCTCGTCGACCTCATGTACGAGGGCTTCTATGCGCTGTTCCTGCTGAAGAACGGCTGCGGCCCGCACGACAAGACCGCTTTTGCCGACCACATGACGCGCTTTCTTGGCGACGTCGACCGCAATGCCAAGGCGCTCGGCGTGCCTGCCGACGACGTCACCGCCGCCAAGTATGCGTTCTGCGCGGCGGTAGACGAGATCATCCTGCGCTCGGACTACGACATCCGCGAAGCCTGGGAGACGCGTCCGCTGCAGCTGCGCCTGTTCGGCGACCAGCTCGCCGGCGAGCACTTCTTCCAGCGCCTCGAAGACCTGCGCGCCAAGGGCAGCGTGCACCTGCAGGCGCTGGAGGTGTTCCACGTCTGCCTGCTGCTCGGCTTCGAGGGACGTTTCGCGCTGGACGGCCGGGACAAGCTGAACTACCTGACCGCGCGCCTGGGCGACGAGATCGCGCGCATGCGCGGCAAAAGCCGCGGCTTCGCCCCGCACGCCGAGCGCCCCGACCAGATCGTGCACAAGCTGGGCAGCGACCTGTCGCTGTGGGCGCTGTCGATGGTGTTCGCGGTGGTGACGCTGGGGGGGTACCTGGGCTTCCGCACTGCGCTGGCACACGAAACGGATGTGGCGATGGCGGGCTATAACGACCTGGTAAAACTGCCGCCGCAGTCGGCGAACGTCACGATCACCCTGCCCTAATCCGCTTGCGCAAAAACAAACCGGGGTCAGACTCCGGATTTTGGAAACGGCTTGCAAGACATTTCCAAAAATCGGAGTCTGACCCCGGTTTGATGTTAGTTGAACTTTATTGCACGACCTTGAACTCGATCCGCCGGTTGCGCGCCCGTCCCTCCGGCGTGCGATTGTCGGCCACCGGGCGGTCCGGACCTTCGCCGGACACGGAGACCATATCAGCGCTCACGCCGCGCCCGACCACGTAGGCCTTCACCGCCTCGGCGCGCGCCTGGCTGAGCGACAGGTTGCCGGCGCGCGAGCCGGCGTTGTCGGTGTGGCCGATCACTTCCACCTTCTTGTCCTTCAGGCGCAACAGCGTGACGCTCATCTGGTCGAGGATGGCCTTGCCGGAATCGGCCAGCGCCGCCTTGCCCGACTCGAACTCGATGATGCGGTCGGCCAGTGCGGCGTCCAGCACGCCCTGCTCCGATACCGCCACCCGCAGGCCGTTGTTGACGGTGTAGCTGGGGTCCAGGTTCAGCGCCAGCTCGCTGGCGATCTGCTGCTTCTGCGCGTCGCTGGCGACGTCGCCGCGCAGGCTGACGCTGGTGCCGTCGACCTGCAGCTGGCCGCGGCTGACCAGCTTCAGGTTGGGCCCGATCAGCCGGGCGACGTGCTCGTTCCAGTTCGGCGGCGCCGACACCCGTCCCACCGTGAGCTGGTCGACCACGCGCTCGGCACCGTACACGGCGCGCAGGCGGGCCAGCAGGGACGCCTTGCTGGCATCGTCGGCGACGGTGCCGGACACCACGATCGGCGCGGTAGCTGAAACAGAATTAGCGGCAGGACTGCCGCCATCGGCCATGGCGGGCGCCGCGGCCAGGCAGGCGGCGGCAATGTAGATCGTCGTTATCAGCTTCACGTAGCGGCTCCGATGAAGGTCTTGAGGAACAGTTCGCGCGCCAGGCGCAGCGGCAGCATTGGCTGCTCGAGATAGCTGGCCAGCGCGCGCACGTCGATGTCGATGCCGAGCTGCTCGTCGATCCAGCCGTCGTCGACCATCTGCACCTGCTGCTCGCGGCCGGCCAGCGGGTCGATGATCCCGTGCAGGGTCTCGGCGGCGGCGCCGCCGAAGCCGATCACCAGCGCCGGACGCTCGGCCACCGTGGTGAGGAACAGCACCAGGTCGAAGGCGGTGCGGCGGATGAAGGGCGTGGCCAGCTCCAACCAGAACGCGGCCACCCTGCAGCGCGTGGCCTCGTCGCGCGGCAGCGGCAGCACCAGGCTTTTGTGCAGGGACGCCGGGCGGCTGTGCATGACCGGCTGCAACAGCAGGCCGAGACCGAGGATCAGGCGGTTCGCCGCCAGCGCCAAGTCCTCCGACAGCGAGCTGACGGTCGACACGGCCAGGTAGTCGTCGAGCTGGACCTCGTATTCGCCAAGGCCGACCGCCGCATCGGCGATCGCATGCAGGTGCGGGCCGGGGTCGCCTGCGCCGAGCACGCGCGGCGCCATCGACGCCAGGAAATCCCACAGGGGACCGAAGGCCAGCGGGCAGCGCGACACGAAGGCGGCCGGATCGGGCACCTCGACGGTGCGCATCATCAGGAAGGGGAAGCGGCGCCCGGAGCGGTCGTGGCTGGCCACCAGGTGGCCGGCGACCGCATGCCGGCGGCTCGGGCCGACGAAGGCAAAACTGACCGGCGGCGAGGCGTCGTAGTACAGCTTCCAGCGCGCATCGGCCGGCAGGCGCGTCATCACCTGGGCCAGCCAGTCGTCCAGCATGCCCAGCACCGGCTGGTCGTCGGCGACCTTGACGAAGTCGCTGCGCGCCGGGATCTTGCCGAAGTAGCCGATCCGGGTCGAGATGGGTGCGCGCGTCATTGCGCGGCTCCTGCCAGCTGCGGACCGCCCGCCGCAGACGCGCCGCGGCCGACCACGGTCTCGGGCAGGCGCAGGCCGCTGAAGCCGCGGCTGGCCTGGGCGTCGCCGGTGCTGGCGGCGCTGCTGACCAGCTTGAGCGTGACCCCCACCGTCGTGCTGCCAGAGGTCCAGCGCAGCTCGCCCACGCCAGGGTCCAGTTTCTTCTTGGCAGCAGCGGCGATCAGCTTGGTCAGACCTTGCTCGCCCGGCTCATTGAACAGTTCGACCGTCCGTCCGTCGAAGGTAACAGCGCTGACCTTGGCCCCGCTGGCGCCCTGTGGCCCAGGATGTACCATATTCACCCAGGCCGGCGGCGTATTCCGGTAGCGCAGCTGCTGGCCATCGATCTCGATCGTGTACTCGGTGATGCCGGGCGCGGACATCGGCAGCAGCTGGAACACGGTCTGCGGACCGCTGCCGGTGGCCACACCGTTGCTCGACAGCGGCGCCACCCAGCCTGGGAAGCCGCTCACCACCTGCGGCGCCAGGGTCACGCCGATGTCGGCCCAGGTGCGGCTGGACAGCACGTCGCCGCGCCGCACCACCAGCGGTCCCATGGTCGTGGCCACGAACTTGGCGACCGCGCCTTCGGGCCCGAACACCTGGCCGATCTCGGCGGGTGCCGCCTGCATCTGGGCGCCCGGCGAGAACGGATATTTGCCGGCCAGGTTCTTCTGGAAGGGCTCGACGACCTGGGCTTGCCAGGTCTTGTTGATCTCGGACTCGGAAGGCAGCACGATCATCGCGAAGGTCTGCACCAGCGGCCGCACTAGCAGCGGGCGCAGCATCTGCTTCTGGGCGTCGGTCATCCCGGTCAGCATCTGCTCGTCGACGTACTTCAGGGCGTCGGCCAGCTCCGAGCCGTTGCCTTCCAGGGTCTGCTGCATCAGCTGCTTGGCGCCGGGGCCGGGATCGCCCTGGTTCTTCAGCTGGTTCAGGCGCGAGCGCAGTTTCGACAACGCGTCCAGGTAGCCGGTCATCAGCGAGGCGTCCTTTTCCTTCACCCCGACCAGGCGCGCGACGCCGGCGAATTCGCGCCCGACCGGGCCGGCCGCCGCGTTTCCAACCGGCCCGGCGGCGCCGGGAAGCGCACCGGCGGGAGCGGCCATGTCGGCCAGCTGGCGCGCGTCGCTCGGCGCCTGGCGCAGCACGACCTCGCGGAACCAGGCCGCCACGCCGCGCTTGAGCTTGGCCTGGCTTACCCGCGCCTGGCTGGGGTCGTCCCAGGAGGTCTCGGCGTAGACGGCCTTGAGCACCTTGGCCAAGGGCGAAGTCTGCGGGTCGCCGAGCCGGTTCATCGCCTGCACGCTGGCGTCGAAGCCGTTCAGGTCGGCGATCGTCACGCCCTGCACGAACTTCGCCCACTCCTTCGCATAGTCGGCCTTGTACAGGTCGATCAGGGTCTTCTGGATCTGCTCCGGGCTGCCCTCCAGCGTCAGGTCGTCCTTCGCCACCGTCTTCAGCACCCAGTCGCTGCTCTGCAGCTCGCGGTTGGAGGCCTCGCGGATCGCGCCGACCACGAATTTTTCCCAGGCGTCGCGGGTAAAGGCGCCGGATACCGCATGGCTGCCGACCACCAGCCCCTGGTCCTGTTCGCCGACGATGCGCGCCACCGTGACTGCGGGATACCTTGTCGCCGCGCGGGTCCGGATGTCGGCGTAGACACGTTCGCGCGCCGGCGTGCCGCGCACCACGCGGCGCAGGTTCTCGCGCGCCGTGTCCAGCAGGCTGAGTTTGGGCGTGATCTGGGGCCAGGCCGGGTCGCCGATATGCGCCAGGTGGAAGGTCATCAGGCGCTCGGCGCTGCGGATCATCTGCTCCTTCGGCATCGCGCCGCGGTTCGCCTGCAGCCACACGCGCCAGTAGCGGGTCAGCTGGTCGTTCAGGTGGCCCGGCTCGGCGTGGCTCTTATCGGCCAGCATCAGGTAGGTTTTCAGGGCGTTGTAGGCGTCGCCGACATTGGTGGCGGAGACGTCCTGGTAGGGCTGGCCCGGCTTGGCCGCTGGCGCAGCCTGTGCGTTGGGATCGAGCTGGGCGGCGTTGGCGTTCATCTCGGCCAGCAGCGATTCGAGGGCGCCGGCCACCGGCTGCACCATCACCTCGCGCACGCCGGCGAAGTATTCGTCGCGCAGCTTGCGTTCCAGCGCTTCGCCCTGGTAGAGGCCGAAGGACAGCGCCCACGGCTGCTCGCCGCGATATTTTTCCAGCTGTTCGATGCGGTCCTGCAGGATGTCCAGCGCTTCCAGCCGCGACTGCAGGCCGACGCCCCGGGCCTGCAGCTTCATCACCTTGTCGAGGTCGGCCTGGACGTTGGCCACCAGCTGGCGGTTGCCCATATACGACCAGCTCCAGCCGCCCAGCGCGCAGCCGAGCAGCACGGTGGCGGCGAAGAAGGCCGCGTATTTCGCACGCGTCGCAGCCGGGCTGGTGTAGCGCTTGACCAGGTCTTTGTCGGCGAAGATCACCTCGCGGAACAGGTCGAGCAGGAAGAAGCCCGACTGCTCTTCCTGCTGGCCGCCTTTGGGCTCTCCCGCCTTCAATTCCAGGTCGAAGCGGCCGGCGACGCGGCGCGAGGACAGGTTCTCGACCGCCCCTTCCTGCAGCGCGCTGGTGAAGTAGAAGCCACGCATCACCGGCTTGAACTGCCAGGTGTTCTCTTCGAACAGGGTGGCCAGGAAGGCGCGCAGCTGCGGCTTGAGCGAGGCGAATTCGAGCGGGAAGGTGAACACACCGGGGAGCATCGCGGCGCTGCGGTTGCCGGCCATGGTGGCCAGGCTCAGCTCCTTCAGGCCGTCGTACAGCTCGTCGAAGTGCTGGTCGAAGAAGGTCAGCACGTCCTGCGGCGTGCTGCGCCGGTTGTAGCGCTGGGTCGCGCCCCAGACCCGCTCGCGCTCGGCGCGGTCGCAGTCGTGGAAGAAATCGGAAAAGCCGGCGATCAGGTCGGCCTTGGTGAACACCACGTACACCGGCGCGTGCACGCCGAGGCGCTCCGTCAGTTCCTGGACCCGGGTGCGCAAGCTCTTGGCCAGCTCGATCGACGCTTCCGGCGAGCCGCCCGCCAGCTCGGCCACGCTGACCGCGATGATGATGCCGTTGATCGGCGCGCGCCGGCGGTGGCGGCGCAGCAGGTCGAGGAAGCTGAACCACTCGGCGCGGTCGGCCTCGTACACCGAATAGCGCCCGGCGGTGTCGAGCAGGATGCCGTCGGTGGTGAAGAACCAGTCGCAGTTGCGGGTGCCGCCGACGCCCTGCACCGCCTTGCTGCCGGGGATGGGAAAGCTCAGGCCGGAGTGCTTGATGGCGCTGCTCTTGCCCGCCGCCGGGTTCCCGATGATCATGTACCAGGGCAGTTCGTACAGGGCGTTGGCGCCGCGCGTGAGCCCCAGCTTCGAGGTCTTGATGGTGCCGATCGCTTCCAGCATGCCCTGGCGCAGTACCTGGGCATCATTGCGCTGGGGTTTGCCGTCGCCGGATTCCGTTCCCGCCTGGGCCACGATCGCCTCGCTGAGGCGGGTGGCGGCGCGCTTGCGCAGCCAGCTGCGCACCAGCCACCAGACACCCCAGGCGGCCAGCAGGAGCAGGCCGGCCAGCACGGCCCAGATGGCCGCTACTTCGAGCGATTCCGCGCCCAGGAAAAGGAAGCCCGCGAGCGCAGCAATGCCGATCACGGCCAATACGCGGCTGTTGGTGAGGAACTGCCAGAGTCGGGCCATAGTGGATTCTGTCCGGAATGTTGAAAAACCACAGGCAATGTTGGCATTATTTCCGTGCCGATTGTTGCGTTGGAACAATGGCACGAATCACGCCATCAGCGCCGCATCACTCCGCGCATCCGCAGCTCGGCATGGCCGAGATCCATCATGGCCCAGCGCCCGCCCCAGGTCAGGCCCAGCGATTCGGCGACTTCCCCGTACAGCTGGTAGCCGCGCATCGCCCAAGGATCCTTTTCGGAGATCACCAGCTTGCCGTCGCGCAAGAATGCGCAGTCGGCCGCCAGACCATACTGGTGCCAGCTCTGGAAGGCGCGCGCATTCGTCACCGCCGAGCCCATCTTCGCCAGCAGGTCCTGGCGCGCCGGGCTGCGGTAGCCCTCCAGCAGCGCCATCTCGTAGCCGTGCTTTTCCTTCATGATGCGGAAAGCCAGCAGCAGGCGTTGGCTGAAGTCGGGATGCAGCAGGCCCCAGTTGCGGCTGGCGTCGACCAGCATCGGCCGCACCAGCTCGACTTCGCGCGTGCTGAAAGCGACCGGGGGCAAGGCTGCCGGCGGCACCAGCTGTTCGCCCTTGAGCAGGGCCGCGACCTGGGCGTCGACCACCATGTCGATCGGCTCGTAGCCGGGCAACATGTCTGGCCGGCGCAGCAACAGCGCGACCAATGGCGGCACCAGCACCAGCGGCAGGCCAACGGCGACGAAGGCGCGGCGCCGGCGCAGCCAGGCGTGCAGCGCTTGCCACCGCAGGCTCCAGCGCCAGCGCAGTCCGGGCCCGGCGTCGCGCAGCCTGCTTCCTCCAGCGCGCGGGTCTGCACGCCAGCTGCCGGCGCGCAGCTGCAGTCGCCGCTGCAGTCCGCCCAGGAATTGCAGCACCGAAGCCCGTCCGGAGGGGAAGCAGGCCAGCCAGATCAGGCTGCAAGCCAGACAAAAGTACAAAAGGGCGAGGAAGATCAGCATCCGCTTCTCCGGTTTGTTTCTAATTGGAACGAGTGTCCAATCTTAGGAGGTACACGGTGCGCCCTTCAGACGAAGATCAATCCAGCTCGCGGCGTCCGAATTTGATGTCCTCGACGCGCCGCACGGCGAACGAGATCAACATCCTCGCCATGCTCGACCGCCACCAGGCCGCAGGCCTGCCGCAGCGCATCCTGCGCCGGCTGCAGGGCCTGCCGGCCGTGCTCTGGTATGGCGCCGCCGGCGTGCTGGTGTGTGCCCTGGTCGGCATGCTGGCCTGGCTGGCGCGGGACAGCCGCTCGTCGGCCTCGGTCGACACCGCGCTGGCCGGCGCAGTCGCGCCCAGGCCCGCGGCAGCGGCCGCGCCGGTTGCGTTGCCCGCATCCATGCCCGCGCCCCTGCCTGACCCTGTGCCCGCAGCGGCGCCAGGGACCGGCGCGACCATCGTCGACGTCGACGTCGCACCCGCGCCGGCGCCGGCGCCGGCGGCCGAGCGTGCGCTGCCGCCGCAGGAACATGCCGGCCGCATCGCACCGCACGAGGCCCGGCGCGACCCGCAGCGCCTCGCCGCGCACGCGGCAAGAAGCGCGCCACGGGCGGCGGGCCAGCCTCCGGCGGCCGGCACGCGCTCGGTGGCGGCGTCCCATGCCGAGCCGCGCAACCGGCGCCCGGCCGCGCTGCCGAAAGCGGCGCCGGAACAGGTCGACACCGACGTCGCCCTGATCTCGGCCATCATCCAGCATGCCAGCAAGCGCGAGGAAGCGGAAGAAGCCGCGCGCAAGCCGTAGCAAAAAGGCACGCCGCCGTAAAAAAGCGAGCTGCCTGCTGGGTAAAGTGATGCTGCGCCGCTATACTGTACAAAGTTACAGTATGGTGCAACATGATCAGGGTTCTGGAAAACGAGTTTTATTATCTGGACAACTTCCAGCGCGTCCTGGACTGGATCGGCCAGCGCTACGCCGACCTCCTCGATGACGAGGAGCAGGCCTTCATCGCCGCCTTCGCCCGCCTGCCGCGCCCCTCGCAGGCCTTGTTCGTGCGCATGGTGATGCGCAAGGGCAGCCTGTTCCGCGCCAGCAAGATGCACTATCCGGAGATCGGCTGTCCGGTCGCCGCCGCGCAGGACCTGCTGCCGACCGGCTGGATCGCACTCGACCCGACGCTCCATATCGACGCGCTGTTCGACCTGCTGGTCAAGCCCGAGATCCTCGACGCCTTCGCGCTGTCCGGTCCGCTGAAATCCGCGCGCAAGCCCGCGCAGCTGGAAGCGCTGCGCGCGCAGCACGGCGAGCCGCGTCCGTTCTCGCAGTGGTACCCCGGCTGCCCAGACACCGTGTTCGCGATCGGCGTGAAGCCCCTGTGCGACCGCCTGCGTCTGCTCTTCTTCGGCAACCTGCACCAGGACTGGACCGAGTTCGTGCTGTCCGACCTGGGCCTGTTCCGCTACGAGCAAGTCGAATTCTCCGAGTCCTCGCGCGGCTTCCGCTCGCGCCAGGATATCGAGCACTACCTGCAGCTGCACGCCTGCCGCGAACGTTTCGACGCGCTGGAGCCGGGCTCGGAGGAATTGCGCGCCATCCTGCATGAGCTGCCGCGCCACAGCTTCGGCAACGACTGGCTGGACAGCCGCCGCGAAAAACTCCTGTTCCGCATCGGCCAGCAGCTCGAGAAGGACAAGGACTGGGAAGCCGCGCATGCCGTCTATGCCGAGTGCCGCTTCCCCGGCGCCCGCTCGCGCGCGATGCGGGTACTCGAGAAGGACGGGAGGTTCGACCAGGCCTACGAGCTGTTCCGCCTGGCCGAGCAGGCGCCGGAAAGCGAAGCCGAGCGCCAGCACCTGTTGCGCATCGGCCCGCGCCTGGCGCGCAAGCTCGGCCACGCCGCATCGAGGACGCGGCGCGCCGCACCCGCCGCGCGGCTCGACCTGCACCTGCCAATCCCACATGGCGAGTGGCGCGTCGAAGGCGTGGTGCTGGGCCACCTGCACCGCGAGCAGTCGCCCGTCTACTACGTCGAGAACACGCTGGCGAATACCCTGTTCGGCCTGCTGTGCTGGCCGGCGGTGTTCGCCGCCATCCCGGGCGCCTTCTTCCATCCCTTCCACCGCGGGCCGGCGGACCTGTACAGCCCCGACTTCCACCAGCGCCGCGCGCGCGAATTCGAGACCTGCCTGGCGCGCCTGGACGACGGCAGCCACGTCGACGCCATCCTCGCCACCTGGGAGGAAAAGGCCGGGATCCAGTCGCCCTTCGTGGCCTGGGACTGGCTGGATCGCGGCATCATCGAGCTGGCCCTGCGCAGCATCCCGGCCGCCCACCTGAAGCTGTGGTTCCGGCGCATCCTGCAGGACGTGAAGGACAACCGCACCGGCTTCCCCGACCTGATCCAGTTCTTCCCGCATGAAGGCCGCTACGACATGATCGAGGTGAAGGGCCCCGGCGACCGCCTGCAGGACAACCAGCTGCGCTGGATCGACTACTGCGCCGAACACGGCATGCCGGTCACGGTGTGCTACCTGCAGTGGCAGGAGGCGGCGTGACAGGCTACACGGTCGCCGTCAGGGCGCTGTGCGAGTTCACCGCCAAGCAGGGCGACCTCGACCTGCGCTTCACGCCCTCGCCGACGGCGCTCGAGGGCATCGCCGGGCATGCGGTGGTGGCCGCGCGGCGCGGCGAGCACTACCGCGCGGAGCTCACGCTCGAAGGCGACTACGGCCTGCTGCACGTGCGCGGCCGCGCCGACGGCTACGACCCCGACCAGAACCTGGTCGAGGAAGTGAAGACCTTCCGCGGCCAGTTTTCCAGCATCCCCGACAACCACCGCCACCTGCACTGGGCCCAGCTACGCATCTACGGCCACCTGATCTGCGAACAGCTGGACATGGAACAGGTCAACCTGGCCCTGGTCTACTTCGACATCGGCACCCAGCAGGAAACGGTGCTGCGCGAGACCCGCTCGCGCCTTGAACTGAAGGCGATCTTCGACGATCACTGCGGCCGCTTCATCGCCTGGGCCGAGCAGGAGATGCACCACCGCGAGCGCCGCAACGAAGCCCTGGCCGGCATGCGTTTTCCGCACCCGGACTTCCGCCCCGGCCAGCGCCAGCTCGCAGAAAGCGTATTCCGCGCGAACGCCGGCCGGCGCTGCCTGCTGGCCCAGGCTCCGACCGGCATCGGCAAGACCCTCGGCACCCTGTTCCCGGCGCTGAAGGCGGCGCCGAAGGAAAACCTCGACAAGCTGCTGTTCCTGGCCGCGAAGACCCCGGGCCGCCAGCTGGCGCTGGATGCCGCCACGACCCTGAAGGCGGGCGGCACGATCCCGTTGCGGGTGCTCGAACTGGCCGCGCGCGACAAGGCCTGCGAGCATCCCGACAAAGCCTGCCACGGCGACGCCTGCCCGCTGGCGCGCGGCTTCTACGACCGGCTCCCGGGCGCGCGCGCCGCCGCGCTCGACGCGCCGCTGCTGGACCGCGACACCCTGCGCACGATCGGCCTGGCGCACGAAGTCTGTCCTTATTACCTGGGCAGCGAGATGGTGCGCTGGGCCGACATGGTGGTGGGCGACTACAACTACTGGTTCGATGGCGGCGCCATGCTGTACGCGCTGGCGCTGGAGCGCGGCTGGCGCGTCAGCGTCCTGGCCGACGAAGCGCACAACCTGGTGTCGCGCGCGCGCGGCATGTACAGCGCTTCACTGGCAAGGGCCAGCCTGCGCGCGGCCCGCGCGGTAGCCCCACCAGCGGTGCAAAAACCGCTGGAAAAGGTCGGCCGGGCCTGGACCGAAGCGGGCAAAGGCGCACCCTTGCCCTACCAGGTGCTGGAAGCCCTGCCGCAAAAACTTTTGGACAGCCTGCAGAATGCCACCAGCGCAATCACCGAACATGCGGCGGCGTTCCCGGTGCCGCTCGAACCGGCGCTGCAGGAATTCTACTTCGACGCCCTGCACTTTTTGCGCCTGGCCGAGAGCTTCGGCGAACACTCGCTGTTCGACCTCACGCGCGCGGACGAGCGGGACACCGTCCTCGCCATCCGCAACCTGGTGCCGGCGCCCTTCCTCAAGCCGCGCTTCGAGTTCGCGCATTCGACCACGCTGTTCTCGGCCACCCTCAGCCCCTGGCATTATTTCGCCGACCTGCTCGGCATGCCCGAGGGTACCGCCTGGATCGACGTCGACTCGCCCTTCGTCGCCAGCCAGCTGCAGGTGGAGGTGGCGCGCGGGATCTCGACGCGCTACCAGCACCGGCCAGCCTCGCTGGCGCCGATCGCCGACCTGATGGCGGAGCAGTACGCGCGCATGCCCGGGAATTACCTGGCCTTCTTCAGCAGCTTCGATTACCTCGACAAGGTGGCCGACACCATGGCCCAACGCCATCCGGAGATCCCGGCCTGGCGCCAGGCACGCCGCATGAGCGAGCTGGAACGCACTGCGTTTCTGGACCGATTCACCTCCGAAAGTAAAGGAATTGGCTTTGCCGTGTTGGGCGGGGCCTTCGGCGAGGGCATCGACCTGCCGGGCGCGCGCCTGATCGGGGCCTTCGTCGCCACCCTCGGCCTGCCGCAGGTAAATCCAGTCAATGAGCAGATGCGCGAACGCATGCAGGCGATGTTCGGCGCCGGCTACGACTACGCCTATTTATATCCGGGCCTGCAGAAGGTGGTACAGGCGGCCGGCCGCGTGATCCGCACCGAGCAGGACCGCGGCACGGTCTGGCTGATCGACGACCGCTTCGCGCGGCCCGAGGTATTGGCGCTGCTGCCGCGCTGGTGGCATGTCAAGGAACGGCCTAGCGCATCAACTCCCTGAGCTTCTGGTAGCCGCTGCGGCTGACCGGAATGCGAACCCCGCCGCGCAGCACCGCGCAATGGCTGTCCTTGCCGGCCGGCTCGATGCGTTCGATGGCGGCCAGGCTGACGATGTAGGAGCGGTGCACGCGCAGGAAGGCGCCGGGGTCGAGCTGCTCCTCGAGTTCCGACAGGCGCTGGCTCTTCAACCAGGCGCGGCCGCCGGCTACCACCTGCACGTAATCGTCCTGGGCCTCGATGTAGTCGATGCCGGCGGCCGGGATCAGCTGCACGCGCGCGCCGTCGCGGATCAGGATACGGGTCAGCGGCGTGCGGCGCTGCGCGGCTTCCTGCGCCGCCGCCACCGCCTGCGATCCGGCGGCCGCCACCGCAGGGCTGCCGAGCCGTTCGCGCGCATGCGCCAGCGCCTGCTCCAGGCGTTCGCGCGCAAACGGTTTGAGCAGGTAGTCGAGCGCATGCACTTCGAAGGCGCGCAGCGCGAACTGGTCGTAGGCCGTCACGAACACGTATTGCGTCTTGGCCCCGGCCAGCTCGACCACCTCGAAGCCGTCCAGCTTGGGCATCTGGATGTCGAGGAACACCAGGTCGGGCGCCAGTTCGGCGATCGCCTTGACCGCCTCGAAGCCGTTCGCGCATTCGCCGACGATCTCGACGTCGGAATAAGCCTCCAGGTGCTCGCGCAGCACCGCCCGCGCCAGCCGTTCGTCGTCCACGATCATCACACGCATGCCCTCATGCCTCCTGTTCGCTGCTTGCCGGCAGCGCCAGCTCGACCCGGAAGCGCTCGCCGTCCCGGCTCCAGTGGGCGCTGGCTTCGTGTCCGTAGGCCGCCGCCAGCCGCCGGCGCACGTTCTCCAGGCCGACACCGCTGCCCATGCGCGCAAGCGCCATGCATGGCGCGTCCTGATCGACGTCGTTCTCGACCTTGATGCGCAGCAGCGAGCCGGCGCGCAGCGCGTGGATGTGTATCCGGCCCGGCTCGACCATTTGGCCGATGCCGTGCTTGACCGCGTTCTCGACCAGGGGCTGCAGCAGCATCGGCGGCACCAGGCAGGCGGCGGCGTCCGGCGTCACCTCGGCCTCGAAACGCAGGCGCTCGCCGAAGCGCACCTGCTCGATCGCCAGGAATTCGCGCACCAGGTCCAGCTCCCTGCCGAGTGGGACCTTGCGGTCGGCATGCAGGTTCAGGGTCTGCCGGAAAAAGCTGGCCAGCCGCAAGGTCATCGCGCGCGCCGCGCCCGGGTCGATCGAGGTCAGCGCACTGATCGAGTTCAGGCTGTTGAATAGGAAGTGCGGGTCGACCTGGGTGCGCAGCATGCGCAGCTCGGCGTCCTGGGCCATCAGCCGGGTCTCCAGCTCGCGCGTCTCGAGCTGGCGCACGCGCTCGGCTTCGATCAAGAGGTAGTTGACCGCGGCCGCCAGGCCGTACAGGATCACGCCCAGTGCGAACATGGTCGCCAGCCGCGCGGCGTCCAGCTCGACGACCGCACCGTCGGGGGCCAGCGCACGCAGCAGGCTGGACCAGGCGGAGCCGATCGCGCACCACAGCGCCGCCGCACAGACCGCCGTGATGCCGACCCCGCCGACGATCGCGGCCGGGTGCTTCTGGCCGATCGGGTAGGCGCGACACACGTAATAGGCCGAGAACGCGGTGGCGTTCGCGTACACGATCGCCAGCGGCAGCGCGAACAGCAGGCTGGCGCCCCACCCCGCCCCGCCGGCCGCCAGCAGCGCGGCGGTCGCCAGGCCCAGCATCAGCCAGGCCAGCAGGTACAGCAGCGCCGCATACCACCGCGAGATCACCCCGGACATTCGCCGCGCGCCCTCAGTTGCGGACCTCGACGCCGCCCATGATGGCGTAGCCGGTGACCACCAGGCGCTTGCGGTTGTCGGGCGGGCGCGCGGTCTTTTCCGTGAAGCCGCCCATCACCGGGGTGCCGTTCAGGATCACGGTCCAATCGGGCGGCACCTTGATCGTGATCCCGCCCCAGATCGCGAAGACGTTGATCACGGCTTCGGTGGTGAGCGCCGCTTCGCGCAGGTCGAGCGCGCAGCCGCCCATGATCGCGGTGATCTCGCCGCCGCGGAAGTCAAGCGCGCTGACGCGGCGTTCGAAGCCGCCCAGGATGGCGGTGATGTCGACCAGGTTCTCGGCGCTCACACCATCCTTGGCCAGCGAAGGACGGGCCACGCGCCCGCCGCCGAGCGTGCGGTACACGATCAGCCCGCCCAGGCCGATCATCACCAGCGGCCAGAAGGTGCGCCAGCTGATGTACACATAGCCGAGGCGGTTGAGCGTCATCGCCAGGCCGATGACGATCAGGACGATGCCGGTGATGCGTCCGCTGCGCGGCCCGTCGCTGCATAGGGCCACCAGCCCCGAGGCGACGAAGGCCAGCGGCCAGAAGAAGATCACGTGGCGCAGATAGATGATGTTCAGGTTATCGAGCAGGAACAGCACGCCGAAGGCGACCACCAGCAGGCCGACCACGACCTGGCTGCCTGCGCGCGCGCTTGCGCGGGTGTCTTCATTGGCCATGGCTGTCTCCTTTGCGGTTGAAGCGGCGCTCGGCGATCGGACGCACCGCCATGCCGATGCCGCCGACGATGATGAACAGCGGCCAGCTGTTGGACCAGGTCAGGCCGAACAAGCCCTCGAACAAGGCGAACAGCCATAGGCCGATGAACACGGTCCACAGGCCGCCCACGAACTCGCGCGCGCTCGGATAGCCGATGGTCTGGTTGATGCCGGCCACGACCAGCAGCAGCGGCGCATAGTGCCACAGTCGGTCGACCTCGTAGATATCGAGCTGGTCGAGCAGGAACGCCACGCCGAGCCCGATCAGCAGCAGGCCCCACAGGACCTGGCGGCGCAGGTGATAGGATGCTTCGCTGTTCATGGATGTCCTCCTGGTTCGAATGACGACAAGATATACGAGGAGGCGGCGGCGGCGAAAGCGCTTTTCGGCGAATGGCGGCGATTGGCCGGTGAATGGCGCCGAGGTCGGCGAACTGCGGGCGAACCGCGGGCGGCTGGCGGCGAACGGCGGACGTGAAAAAGCCCGCCGCGTTGCCGGGGCGGGCCTGGATGGTGGCGGCCAGGTTCAGGGGGTCGGCGAAGCCAGGACCATGGTCGGCTGGCCTTTCTGCTGATTGCGGTACCTGGCCTTGGCGATGGCCTGCTTGACCGCTTCGCGGGCGATGTTGGTCTTGCGGATCTCCGCGCGTTCCTTCTTGCCGCGATGCTGTGCGACGTGTTTGCTGCCGATTTTTGCGGTCATGACGTTCTCCTGTAATGCTGGGTGGGTGCCGGAATCAGGAACGGGACGAGCCCATCTTGTCGTCGTCGGGCGAGTGCATCAGCATGCCCCAACCGAGCTGGCGCCGGATTTCTTCCGGTGTCGGCGGCGGTGCGCTTTCCTTCGTGCGGCGCTCGAGGTACTCGCGCACGAGGTGCTTCGGTGGATGGCTCGTCGTTGGCGTTGACATGGGCAATCTCCGCTTCCCTATCAGGATGGAATCTGGTGCCGATCCTCGAGGCGACCGGCTGACCTGTTGAGGTGGTTGGAGACCTGCGTTTGATCGCTGGCGTCCTCACTCAACGCCTTCATCTTATCGAAACGGCCGGGCGCGCACCGTTAGGTGACGCACACTGTGCGCGGTGCCTGCTCCACCACTAAAAAAAGGGGAGCCGGAGCTCCCCTTTCACGCATCGCGCAGTCCTTAGAACTTGTACTTCAGGTTCAGGTAGTACTGGCGGGCGCTGACGTCAAGCTTCTGCTGCTCCTGCTCGCTGTAGCGATAATAGGCGCGCTTGGCGTTGGTCAGGTTGGTCGCGTCGAAGGTCAGCAACAGCTGCGGCGTGATGTTGTAGCTGGCGTTGAAGGCCAGTGTGGTCACCGGTGCGGCCATGGTCGGCGCGCTTGGCATCAGTACGCCGTTGATGGTCGACAGGCCCTGGCTGTTGGCGTTCGGCGCCGGCGCCGTCGAACTGTTCACGTACTCGCTGCGGTAGTTCGCCACCAGGCGCAGCGAGACCTTGTCGTTCTCGAAGTAGCCGCCCAGATTGGCCGCCCACTCGGATGCGCCCACCATCGGACGGCCGTCGTCGACCCGGGTCTTCGCCCGGCTGATGTTGCTGGTGAAGCCGAAGCCAGTGCTGCCGAACGGCTGCTCGTAGGACAGTTCGATGCCGCCGATATGCGCGCCCTGCTGGCTCGAGGTCAGGACCGTATAAGTCTTGACCGTATTCGAGGACGAATCGAAGAAGTCGATCGTCACGCCGTTCGAGGCACCGGTCTTGGCGTAGCCCTGGATGCGCGAGTAGAACACGTTGGCGGCGACCAGCGAGCGGCGTGCGAAATACCAGGCCCACGACAGGTCCAGGTTATCCGAGGTCAGCGGCTTCAGGTCCGGGTTCGGTCCGCTGATGCTGCAACCCTGCGCGTTGCAGGTAGCGCCGGTGTAGCCAGTGCCGAGCAGGTTGTAGTTCTGGCGGCCGATCGTGCGGCTGGTGCCGAAGCGAACGATCTGATCCTTGGTCAGCTCGTAGCGCAGGTTCAGGCTCGGCAGCCAGTTGTTGTAGCGACGGTCCGTCTTCGTGAAGTAGGACATAGTGCCCGCCTTCGGATTGAACGGGAACGCCACCTGGTCGTCATAGTACTGCTGCAGGTCGCCGGCGTCGGTGATCGCGCCCGGGTAGGCCGCGCACGGGATCGGCGCCTGGCCCGGTGCCGAACGGGCACACACGCCGGCCGAGATCGGGCTCGGGATGTCGGCGTTGATATGGGTCTGTACGAAGCGCAGGCCGAGGTTGCCGGACCAGCGTTCGCCTTCCAGGTTGGCCATCACGTAGGCCGCGGCCTGGCGCTCGCGCATGTGCAGTTCCGAGGCGATGCGGCGCTCGAACTGGTCGGTGGTGACCTTGGTGTTGGTGGCGAAGTAATTCTTCAGCACGTCCGGCGCGAAGGTGTAGCCGGTATTGTCCCAGCCTGCGGGGCCGTCCAGGCCGGCGCCGAAGTTGGCCGGCCAGGGAATGGTGCTGGTCGGGCCGCCGGTTACCGCGAACGGCGCGTGGAAGGCCGGGTAGCGGCGTTCGCTGTCGCGGTGGTGGTCGGCGTAGCGCACGCCGCTTTCAAGCGACTGCACCCAGCCCTTCTCCACGCGGTATTCGCCGTCGACCTGGGCGCTGTTCTCGCGGTCGATGGTCTTCAGGCCGGAAATGGTGCGCACCACCAGTTGGTCCGGCTTGATGCCGGTGCCGTAGTACTTGACGTAGGGAGCGTCGCGGACGTCGCCCAGCGCGTACGACACGCCGGTGCCGAAGCTGGCATAGGTCAGGCCCTGGTCGGCATCGGTCTTGCCGACGCCGCGCGTGGCCGACACCAGGGTCTTCAGGGTCAGGTCCTGGTTGACGCGCCACTTGCCGTCCAGGTCCAGGAAGGAGCTGGTGGCGCGCGCGCCGTCGCGGTAGAAGCCTTCCGAATTGCCGATGTATTGCGGCACGGTCCCGTCGGGGAACATGATGTCGGCGCTCTTCAGCACGCGCAACTGGTCGCCGTACATGGTGGTTTCGGTGGCGATCACCGGATTCCTGATCGACGCGAACACCTGCGGGCCGCCCGGCAGGCCGGTGCCATTCGTATTCGCTGCGGTGGCGCTGGTGGAACCATCGGCCAGCGAGGCCTTACCGGCCAGCATGCTGTAGATGGCGCCGGCCTTCAGGCGGCCATAGTTATTCGCGTTCATCGCCGAGCTGAAGCCGGTCAGCGTGAAGTCCAGGTCCTGGTTCGGTTTGAATTGCAGGGACAGCAGGCCGCCCTTGCGGTCGCGCACGCCTTCCACGAACTCGGTGCTCATCGAACCCGGCAGGCGCACGCCGTTCAGGTCGGACGCCTTCAGGC
Organism: Massilia sp. LXY-6; assembly: GCF_051233485.1. Taxonomy (NCBI): domain Bacteria; kingdom Pseudomonadati; phylum Pseudomonadota; class Betaproteobacteria; order Burkholderiales; family Oxalobacteraceae; genus Massilia; species Massilia sp. LXY-6. Next base: position 72,757 of record NZ_JBKFGF010000016.1, on the reverse strand, counting down.
CGGTGCCGGCCAGCGACGCGTCGGTGATGCCCTTCATGACGGAAGTGTTGATCACATCCCAGCCGCTGCTGCTGCCGTAGGCCAGGCGCGATGCGGAATCGCGGCGCACGTAGCGCTTTTCGGCAAAGCCCTGGACGATGAAGCCGAAGGTGTTGGCTTCGTTCTTCCAGTTGATCGAGGCGCTCAGGTCGGGGCCGTATTTGCCCGGCAGGGTCGCATAGCTGGTGCCGACGCTGGCCACGCCCGACAGGCGTTCCCTGGCCGCGAGCGGCTTGCGGGTGCTGACGTTGATGGTGCCGGCCAGGCCGCCGTCGACGAGATTGGCCTGCGAGGTCTTGTAGACCACGGCCTGGTTCAGGACCGAGGACGGCATCAGCGAGAGGCTGGTGGAACGGCTGCTCGACGCCTGGTCGCCGACGTACCAGTCACCGCCGGAGACGGTGTGGCCGTTGAAGATAATCAGCGACATGTCGGGATTGGTGCCGCGCATCGACACCTTTTCCGCCTCGTCATAGTCGGTACGCACCGCCACGCCGGGCAGGCGCTGGAGCGAGTCGGCCAGGTTCTTGTCCGGCATCTTGCCCACGTCTTCGGCGGTAATCACTTCGACGTTGGCGGTGGCGTCGCGCTTGACGGCCAGCGACTTCGCCATCGAGGCGCGGATACCGCTCACCTCGACGGTCTGCATGGACGACGTACCGGTGCTGTCCTGGGCCAGGGCGGGCAGCGCCGCCATCCCCAGGGCCATTGCCACGGCGGCCGCGAGCGGCTTCTGTTTCAACATTCTCACTCTCCTGATGGTTATTTGAGGGCAGGTGTATCCCTGCCGCGCGCATAGTATTGACGAGGGGGAAACTTTTGGGTAATGATTAGTGTTGAAGAATCCATAACCCCAAGGAATGTTTACCGGTCGTCTTTACTGACCGGTGATCACAAGGGCTTATACTCATCCGCCCGGAGACACCATGCGATACCCCTGCCTTCTGCTTGCCGCCGCCCTTGCCGGCTGCGCCACCCAGCCTCCGTCGTCGCCGCCCGCCGCCGCGCAGTCCGCCGCACATGAACCGCAAGCCGCACTGGCGCTCGAGACCATCCTGCGGAAGCAGATCTACCAGATGACCCCGGCCGAGGCGGGCCGCTATGTCGCCTGGGAGCACCAGGCCGAGCCGGACCTGCGCAAGCGCATCGCCGCGATCGGCCGCAAGAACATCGGCCAACCTTACCGCCTCAACCTGCTCGGCGAGTTTCCCTATGAAGTGCACGACGATCTGCCGATGTTCAGCCTCGACCACAGCGATTGTGTCGTGTTTGCGGAACATACCTACGCGATGGCGCTGTCGCAGTCGTGGGAAGAATTTTTCTGGATGCTGCAGCGGATCCGCTACCGCAACGGCGTGATCGGGGTCGCCACGCGCAACCACTACACCGAGATGGACTGGAACGTGGCCAACCGCTGGCTGGTCACCGACATCAGCGCCGAACTGGCCGGACCGGCGGGACTGTCCTATTCGATGACGGTCGACCGCGCGCGCTTCCTGAAGACCCGTCACCACACGGAGCGCGAGATCCCGGTCGAGACCAGCCGGCAGGCTTATGTCGGCAAGGACCAGGTGGCGGCGATCGCCGGCCAGCTGCGCGAAGGCGATTTCGTGAACGTGATCTCGACCCGCGACGGCCAGTACTGGGCCTCGCACGTCGGCCTGGTGGTGCTGGGCCCGGACGGCGAGCGCCATTTCCTGCATTCGTCCGAGCCACAGGTGCGCGAAGAGAGCTTCGAGTCCTTCATCGCCCGCGCCGCCGCGCGCGAAGAGCGGAACCGCCAGGCCGGCAAGCACGGCCAGCAGCTGGCCGGCTTCAAGTTCCTGCGCTTGAACGACGACGTCGTGGTACCGCCGATGGCACCGCAGCCGCGCCCCGGCGCCTGATCCTTCCCTCCTCCCTCCGCGGGCCGCTGCATGCGGCCCGTCGTCTTTTCATTTCCCGCTTACCGCACTGGTCCCGATCTCCGCCGCCGTTTCATATGGTACCGCGGCCGCGCACGCGTTTCTTTTTTGTGCGAAATGGAAATTAAATTAATCTAGGAAATTAATTTCGAATTTACACATAAACGGAGAAAGATTTAATTCCCTTATCGCGGTTGAGCATAGTCAAACCCATCAATCTTAGCAACCCGGATAATAAACTTACTCAGCAATAAGCAATCTAAACAGCGGCCTTTTTTATCTCTTTCGAAATCATTTCAACGAAATAAAAAATAAAGACGCCGATTTGGCTTGGCGATATCCCCGAGAAAAAGACCACCCGCAACCACGCAGCCTTTTCGAGATCATGCCCAAGCTAAATCCAGGCTTCGTCAGCCAGTTTTGCTCCAGGATGGTATCCCTGCACCGCAGGACCAAAATCGCCCTGATGATCACTGCCGATCTGATCGCGCTGCCATTCTGCTTTCTCGTCGCGATGTTATTACGTGGCGGCGATTTGCGGCTGGCCTCGCATTTCGGGCCGGCTTCCTATGTATTGGTTGCCGTGGTGACGATTGCGGCATTTTCCGTGTCCGATCTTTATCGCGCCGTTATTCGATTTATTGACCAGCGCCTATTGAGCGTCACGGGACTCGCCTTGGCAATCGCGATTCTGTGCGCCTATATCGTGATGTTCGCGATTAACGAGGAACGCTTTCCGCGCAGCGCATTGGCGATTTACTGGTTTATCGTCTTTTCCTATGTCGTCGCTTCCCGCGTCGGCATGCGTAACTTCCTGCGCAATCAGAATGCCAAACGCTCCGCCGCCGAAGTCGTCGCCATCTACGGCGCCAGCGAAGCCGGCGCCCGCCTGGTCCAGGCCATGCGCAGCAGCGAGGAGTACCGTCCTGTCTGCTTCTTCGACGACAAGCACGCCTTGAGCGAGCGCAACATCGCCGGCCTGCGGGTCTTCCACACCGATCGCCTGGCCGAGATCGTCGGGGCGATGTCGATCCGCTCGATCGTACTGGCCCTGCCATCCGTATCCCCGGAGCGCCTGCGCGACATCATGCAGCGCCTCGCCCAGGCCGGCGTCAGCACCAAGATCCTCAGCCGGCTGGTCGACCTCGCCGACGACAAGGTGACGCAGCGCGAAACCATCCGCGAGCTGAAGTTCGAAGACCTGCTCGGCCGTCCTCCGGTGCCGCCGCGCATCGACCTGTTCGCCCGCTGCGTGCGCGGCAAGACCGTACTCGTCACCGGGGCCGGCGGCTCCATCGGCAGCGAGCTGTGCCGCCAGATCGTCACCGTGGCGCCGAGCCGTCTGCACCTGCTCGACCACTCCGAGTTCGCCCTGTACACGATTCGGCAGGAACTGAGCACGCGCTTCCCCGACATCCCCATCGAGGCCCACCTGGGCTCGGTATGCAACGCCGACCTGGTCGAGCGCATCCTGCGCGACGGCAAAGTCGCCACCATCTACCACGCCGCCGCCTACAAGCACGTGCCGCTGGTCGAGACCAACATCGTCGAAGGCCTGCGCAACAATGTGGTCGGCGCCCAGGTGATCGCGTCCCAGGCCGCCCGGCACCGGGTCGAGACCTGCGTGCTGATCTCCAGCGACAAGGCGGTGCGCCCGACCAACATCATGGGCGCCAGCAAGCGCATCGCCGAACTGATCTTCCAGGCCGCGGCCGTCCGCCACGGCGCGCACACAACCTTCTGCATGGTCCGCTTCGGCAACGTGCTGGGCTCGTCCGGCTCGGTGATCCCGCTGTTCCAGCGCCAGATCGCACGCGGCGGCCCGCTGACCATCACCCATCCCGAGGTGTCGCGCTACTTCATGCTGATCCCGGAGGCCGCGCAGCTGGTGATCCAGGCCGGTGCGATGGCCAAGGGCGGCGACGTGTTCGTGCTCGACATGGGCGAACCGGTACGCATCGTCGACCTGGCGCGCACCATGATCGCGCTGCACGGCCTGACCGAAAAATCGGCCCAGAACCCGGGCGGCGACATCGAGATCCGCTACGTCGGCCTGTTCCCCGGCGAAAAGCTGCACGAGGAACTGCTGACCGACGGCGCGGTCTTCTCCAGCGACCACCCGCGCATCATGCGCATGAAGGAAAACGCCCTCCACCCGAGCGTGCTCGAAACCTTCATCACCTGCCTGATGATGGCCTGCGAGACCCACGAGCGCACCATGATCGAGTCGATGGTCAAGGCCATCGTCACCGAATACATCCCGCAACTGGCCCCTGCTGCGCCGGCGCCAACCCCGGTGCTAGACACGCCGCGGCTGGGCCTGATCAGAAAATTCGTGCCGTTCCGCATTTGACGGCGCCCTGCTCACCCACTCCACCGACTTGTTGGCGAGGAACTCATGCGTGACGAAAGCAAACCGGCCTATCTCGAACAGCTGACCGAGCGCCTGGAAAAGCGCACGGCCGTGATCGGCATCATCGGCCTGGGCTACGTCGGCCTGCCGCTGACCCTGCGTTATTCCGAGGCGGGCTTCCGCGTCCTCGGCATCGACATCGACGGCGCCAAGATCGAACGCCTGAACCGCGGGGAAAGCTATATCAAGCACATCAAGGCGGCCGACATCGCCCGTGCCCGCGAACGCGGCTTCGAGGCCACCAGCGATTTCACCCGCGCCGGCGAGCCGGACGCCCTGATCATCTGCGTGCCGACGCCGCTGAACGCCTACCGCGAGCCAAACCTGTCCTTCGTGCTCGACACCGCCGACGCCCTGCTGCCCTTCATGCGCCCCGGCCAGGTGCTGTCGCTGGAAAGCACCACCTACCCCGGCACCACCGACGAAGAACTGAAGCCGCGCCTGGAGTCGCGCGGCTTCGTGATCGGGCGCGACGCCTTCCTCGTGTTCTCCCCCGAGCGCGAAGACCCGGGCAACCCCGACTTCCATACCCGCACCATCCCGAAGGTCTGCGGCGGCGTCACGCCCGCCTGCCTGGAGGCCGGCCTCGCCCTCTACGGCCCGGCGATCGACGAGGTGGTGCCGGTCAGCTCGACCCGCGCCGCCGAGCTGACCAAGCTGCTGGAGAACATCCACCGCGCCGTCAACATCGGCCTGGTCAACGAGATGAAGATCATCGCCGACCGCATGAACATCGACATCCACGAGGTGATCCGCGCGGCCGCCACCAAGCCCTTCGGCTTCACTCCCTACTATCCGGGGCCCGGCCTGGGCGGCCACTGCATCCCGATCGACCCCTTCTACCTGACCTGGAAAGCGCGCGAGTACGGCCTGCACACCCGCTTCATCGAACTGGCCGGCGAAATCAACAGCGACATGCCGCACTGGGTGGTCGGCAAGGTGACCGACGCCCTGAACCTGCGCGGCAAGTCGGTGATGGGCAGCCGCGTGCTGGTGCTGGGCATCGCCTACAAGAAGGACGTCGAGGACATGCGCGAGTCGCCGTCCGTCGAACTGATGGAGATCCTGCGCGAGAAAGGCGCCGTGGTCGACTACTCGGACCCGCACGTGCCGGCGTTCCCGCGCATGCGCGAGCACTACTTCGACCTGCTCAGCGTTGAACTGAACCCGCAGACCATCACCTCCTACGACGTGCTGCTGCTGGCGACCGCCCACAGCGCCTTCGACTACGAGTTGATCCGCCAGTATGCCGCCCTGGTGGTCGATACCCGCGGCGTCTACCCCGCCCTGCCGAACGTCGTCAAAGCCTGAGGACCGCCATCATGCGCCACTATCCCGCCCCCATCCAGGACCGCAAGATCCGCTTCGCGCTGGTCGGCTGCGGCCGCATCGCCAACAACCACTTCGATGCCCTGCGCCAGCACCAGGAACGCGCCCAGCTCGTCGGCGTCTGCGACGTCGATCCGCGCGCCCTCGACCGCGCGGTCGGCCTGACCGGGGCCGAAGGCTACGCCACCCTGCAAGAGATGCTGCGCGGCGCCGACGCCGACATCGTCGTGGTCACCACGCCGTCCGGCCTACATCCCGAACAAGCCATCCAGATTGCCGCCAGCTCCCGCCACGTGATGACGGAAAAGCCGATGGCCACCCGCTGGGAGGACGGCAAGCGCATGGTGTCCGCGGCCGACGCCGCCGGCGTGCGCCTGTTCGTGGTCAAGCAGAACCGCCGCAACGCCACCCTGCAGCTGCTCAAGCGCGCCGTCGACAAGAAGCGTTTTGGGCGCATCTACATGGTCAACCTGAACGTGTTCTGGACCCGTCCCCCCGAGTACTACCACAGCGCGAAATGGCGCGGCACCTGGGAATTCGACGGCGGTGCCTTCATGAATCAGGCCAGCCACTACGTCGACCTGATCGACTGGATCGTCGGCCCGGTCGAGAGCTTGCAGGCCTATACCGCCACGCTGGCGCGCGACATCGAGGTCGAGGACACGGGCGTGCTCAGCCTGCGCTGGCGCAACGGCGCATTGGGCTCGATGAACGTCACCATGCTCACCTATCCGCGCAACCTGGAAGGTTCGATCACGGTGCTGGGCGAGCACGGCACGGTACGCATCGGCGGCGTAGCGGTGAACGAGATCCAGCAATGGGAATTCGCCACGCCCGATGCGGACGACGACAAGGTGCGCGACGCCAGCTACGCGACCACGTCGGTCTACGGTTTCGGCCATCCGCTGTACTACGACAATGTGATCAAGGTGCTGCGCGGCGAGGCCGACCCAGAGACCGATGGTCGCGAAGGCCTCAAGTCGCTGGAATTGCTGGTCGCTGCCTACATGTCTGCGCGCGACGGCAAGCGCGTCGCCCTGCCGCTGGAGTACTGACATGAGCGCCACCGTCCATCCCAGCGCGATCGTAGACGCCGGCGCCGTGCTTGGCGACGCTACCCGGGTCTGGCACTTTGCCCACGTGTGCGCGGGCGCCCGCATAGGCGCCGGCTGCTCGCTCGGCCAGAACGTATTCGTCGGCGACGACGTCGTCATCGGCGATAACGTCAAGGTCCAGAACAACGTGTCCGTCTACGACGCCGTCACGCTCGAGGACGATGTGTTCTGCGGTCCGAGCATGGTCTTCACCAACGTCTACAACCCGCGCGCGGCAGTGGTGCGCAAGCACGAATACCGCCGCACGCTGGTACGGCGCGGCGCGACCATCGGTGCCAACGCGACCATCGTCTGCGGCGTGACGATCGGGGCGCATGCCTTCATCGGCGCCGGCGCCCTGGTCAACCGCGATGTCCCGGCCTTTGCACTGATGGTCGGCGTCCCGGCGCGCCAGAGCGGTTGGATCAGCCGCTTCGGCGAGCGCCTGCCGCTGCCGCTCAAGGGCGCGGGCGACGCGCGCTGTTCCCACACGGGCGACGTCTACGTGCTGCAGGACGGCGTCTGCACCCTGCTCCCCGCCGCAGCCGCGCAGCCCCTACCTTGAACCGACCGAACCGAGCGAACAGACCTATGGAATTCATCGACCTCAAATCGCAATATCAGCATGCGCGCGCCCAGATCGACCAGCGCATCCAGACGGTACTCGACCATGGACAGTACATCATGGGGCCGGAAGTGGCCGAACTCGAAGCCCGGCTGGCCGAGTACACCGGTGCACGCCACTGCATCACGGTCGCGTCCGGCACCGAAGCACTGATCATCTCGCTGATGGCGCTCGGCATCGGCCCTGGAGACGAGGTCATCACCACGCCCTTTTCGTTCATTGCCACTGCCGAGGCGATCGTCCTGGTCGGCGCCCGGCCGGTATTCGTCGACATCGACCGCAGTACCTGCAATATCGCGCCCGGGCTGATCGAGGCCGCGATCACCACGCGCACCAGGGCGATCATGCCGGTGTCGCTGTACGGCCAGCCGGCCGACATGGAAGAGATCAATGCGATCGCGCGGCGCTACCGGCTGGCAGTCATCGAAGACGCGGCCCAGAGCTTCGGCGCGACCTACCAGGGCAGGAAGAGCTGCAACCTGTCGACGATCGGCTGCACCAGCTTCTTCCCGAGCAAACCGCTCGGATGTTACGGCGATGGCGGCGCGCTGTTCACCAGCGACGATGCGCTTGCCGGCGCGGCGCGCGAAATCCGCGTTCACGGCCAGTCGCGCCGCTATGTGCACACGCGGGTCGGCGTCGGCGGCAGGATGGACACGCTGCAGTGCGCGGTCGTGCTGGCCAAGTTCGATCGCTTCGAATGGGAACTGGCGAAGCGCGCCAACGCGGCGGCACGCTACAACGCACGGCTGTCGGGCCGCATTGGCCTTGTCGGCTGCAACCCGAACCGCTGCAGCGTGTATGCCCAATATACGGTGGTGATCGAGGAACGCGAGCGCGTCCAGGCAGTGCTGCACGCGGCCGGGATCCCGACCGCCGTCCACTATCCGGTACCGATCCATGTACAGCCGGCCTACGCCCATCTGGGCAGCGTGGACAGTTGCCCGGTCGCGCTCGAGATGGCAAAAAAAGTCATGAGCCTGCCGTTCGGCCCCTATATGTCGGCCGAGGACACGGAGCATGTGGCAGCTACGCTGCTAGCTGCCACAGGCGTGGCACTGCCGGATGCCGCATCATGCGAATAGCCGCCGGCGCCGTTGCCGCGCCATACCGAATCGTCCACCTGACCTCGGTGCACCCGCGTCACGATACGCGCATTTTTATCAAACAATGTCGCACGCTGGCCGCACAGGGCTACGACGTGACGCTGGTGGTGGCCGACGGCAAGGGCGACGACGAAAAGGATGGCGTCGCGATCGCCGACGTCGGCCGGCTGCCGGGCCGCATCAACCGCATCCTGCGCAGCACCCGCCGGGTCTTCCAGAATGCCGCCGCACTGGACGCGCACATCTATCACCTGCACGATCCGGAGCTGATCCCCATCGGTCTGCGCCTGAAGCGGATGGGCAAGAAGGTCATCTTCGACTCGCATGAAGACGTGCCACAGCAATTGCTGGACAAGCCCTATCTCAACCCTGCTGCGCTGCGCCTGCTGGCAAGCGTGTTCGCGTCCTACGAACGGTACGCCTGTCCCAGGTTCGACGGCATCGTGGGCGCGACGCCGTTTATCCGCGACAAATTCCTGCAGATGAACCCGCGCACCGTCGACATCAGTAACTTCCCGCTTGCGGGGGAGCTGGACGCGCCATGCGGCTGGAACGAAAAGCGCGACGAGGTCTGCTTCGTCGGCGGCGTCGACACCATACGCGGTGCCCGTGAAATCGTGTGCGCCTGCGCTCTGCTGCGCTCGCCGACGCGTTTGAACCTGGCAGGACAATTCGCCGAGGCCGCCCTCGAAGCAAGCGTCAAGGCCGAACCCGGCTGGCAGCGGGTCAACGAACTGGGCTTCCTCGACCGCGCAGGCGTGCGCGCGGTACTGGGCCGTTCCGTGGCCGGACTGGTGACGTCTCACCCGATCGGCAATTTCCTTTATGGACAACCAATCAAGATGTTCGAGTACATGGCAGCCGGCATTCCCGTGATCGCATCGAATATTCCATCCTGGCGCACGATCATCGAGGGTAATCAGTGCGGCATCTGTGTCGATCCTTTCGACCCTGCCGCCATCGCCGCCGCAATCGATTATTTGGTCGCCAATCGCGATCTCGCAGAACGCATGGGCGAAAACGGGAAAAAGGCGGTACGCGATCGATATAACTGGGGAGTCGAGGCGAAAAAACTGGCCGCGTTTTACGGCGCCATCATGAAGTCCGATGCGGGCGCGCGCGCAGCGTAGACACTGAATGGAGACGCCGTTATTTGCGTGGGACTCTGGTTGCGACCTGTCAAAACTGCACGAGTGCTTTGCCGTCATGCTAACTAGCGAACAGACTGTTTTCCTTCATTAAATCGATTTTAAAGTCCCGGCCCGGGCGATTACGAAAACCGCCGCCCAATTCTGCGGTGCGCCTGGTAATAAATTTATTGGCTCACATACGCCCCATCATGAAAATCACCGTGGTTGGAACAGGTTATGTCGGTTTGGTGACTGGTGCCTGCCTGGCTGAAGTCGGCAATCAGGTTTATTGTCTCGACATCGATCAGAAAAAGATCGACATGCTGAATGCCTCGCACATTCCAATTTACGAACCGGGACTCGAGAATATCGTCCGGCGCAATATGGTGGCGGGCCGGCTGCAATTCGGAAGCGATATTGCCGGCGCGGTCGCGTTCGGCGATGTGCAGTTCATTGCGGTCGGCACGCCGCCCGACGAAGACGGCTCGGCGGACTTGCAGCACGTCCTTGCCGCGGCGCGCAGCATCGGTGCCCATATGGACAGCTATAAGGTGATCGTCAACAAATCGACCGTGCCTGTCGGGACCGCCGAGAAGGTCAGGAAAACGGTTGCCCAGGAACTCGAGAAGCGCAAGGTCAGCCTCACATTCGGCGTCCTGTCGAATCCGGAGTTTCTGAAGGAAGGCACGGCCATCGAAGACTTCATGCGCCCGGACCGGATCATCATCGGCGTCGATGACGACTATGCGGCCAAAACGATGCGCCATCTGTACCAGCCGTTCCAGCGCAACCACGAACGCATGATCGTGATGGACGTCCAGTCGGCCGAACTGACCAAATATGCGGCGAACGCCATGCTGGCCACGCGCATCTCGTTCATGAACGAACTGGCGAACCTGGCTGAAAAGCTCGGCGTCGACATCGAACAGGTGCGCCAGGGGATGGGTTCGGATCCACGTATCGGACACCATTTCCTTTATCCCGGTTGCGGCTACGGCGGCTCCTGCTTTCCGAAAGATGTGCGCGCACTGCGCAAAACGGCAGCCGAACATGATAGCCCGATGCTGGTGATCGATGCAGTCCAGGCCGCGAATGGCGCGCAAAAGCAGGTGCTGGTGGAAAAATTACAGTCCCACTTCCGCCGCAGCTTGGCCGGCATGAATTTCGCCATGTGGGGGCTGTCGTTCAAGCCGAATACCGACGATATGCGCGAAGCACCCAGCATCGCCGTCATCACGGGCTTGCTGTCGAAAGGAGCAAGCATTCAGGCATTCGATCCGATTGCGATCGATGAGGCGCGCAAGATTTTCCCGAATTCGCCAGGCATCCAGTTCGGCACGGATATGTACGAGGTGCTGGAGGGCGCCGATGCACTCATCATCGTCACCGAATGGAAAGAATTCCGCAGCCCCGATTTCGACCAGATGAAGCGCACATTGAAGGCACCCGTGATATTCGACGGCCGCAATCTCTACGAGCCCAAATGGCTGCTTGAAAAAGGATTCGATTACTACTCGGTCGGCCGCCCTCACGGTACCGACGCGGCTGTCAGCAAAAGTTCGTTGAATATGGGAGCCATGTGATGATCAACGTCGGAATTCTCGGTTGCGGGCGCATCGCCAAACGCCATATCGAATTGCTCGGCAACGGCAAAGTGGCCAACTTGCGCCTCGCCGCCGTGTGCGATGTCGTGCCGGAGCGTGCTGAGCTCTACGGCCAGCAGTTTAGCGTGCCGTCGTTCCAGCATATCGACGAACTGCTGAATGCCCCCGGCATCGACGTGGTCGCCGTCCTCACACCCAGCGGCATGCATGCCCGGCATGCCATTGCGGCGGCCCAGGCAGGCAAGCACGTGGTCGTCGAAAAGCCGATGGCCCTGCGCCTGGATGACGCCGACGCGATGATTCGGGCGTGCGACGATTCCAGGGTCAAGCTCTTCGTCGTCAAGCAGAACCGCTTCAACCTGCCCGTCGTCAAGCTGAGGGAAGCACTCGACGCCGGCCGGTTCGGGCGCCTGATCATGGGCACCGTCCGGGTGCGCTGGTGCCGCGAGCAGGCCTATTACGACCACGACGCATGGCGCGGGACCTGGGAACTCGATGGCGGCGTGTTGACCAACCAGGCCAGCCACCACATCGACCTGCTCGAATGGATGATGGGCGACGTCGATTCCGTGCATGCGCGCTCGGCAACGGCACTGGCCCATATCGCGACGGAAGACACTGCCGTAGCAACGCTCAAATTCTGCAACGGCTCGCTGGGCATTATCGAAGCGACCACGGCTGCGCGTCCGCGTGACCTGGAGGGATCCCTGTCGGTGCTCGGCGAGCATGGTTCGGTCGAGATCGCTGGCTTTTCGGTCAACAAGATCCGCTCATGGCAGTTTGCCAAGCCGACCCTGGAGGACGCCGACGTCGTCGAAAATTTCTCGGTCAATCCCCCGAACGTGTACGGATTCGGTCACCAGGCCTACTACGAACACGTGGCCGCGTGTCTGCTCGACGGCAGTCCCGCGCTGGTCGACGGCCTGGTCGGGCGTCGCAGCCTGGAATTGATCAGCGCGCTCTACGAATCGATCGAAACCGGACGCGAAGTGCAGTTGCGCTTCCGTCCAAAGCGCTGCCGCCTCGGGGAAGTCCAATGAACCCGCTCGATGCAGCCGTCGCGCCTGCGGCGCAGCGACCCGCACTGCTGCAGGCGGGTATCCGGGACGTATCGTTCGGCCGCGGCGTGAAGGTCGTCGCTCCTGTCAACCTGTACGAATGCACAATCGGCGACGATTGTTTTATCGGACCGTTTGTCGAGATCCAGTCGAACGTATATATCGGTGCGCGTACCAAGGTGCAATCGCATTCCTTCATCTGCTCCCTGGTGAGCACCGGCGAAGACTGTTTTATCGGCCACGGTGTCGTGTTCATCAACGACACCTTCGCCAGCGGCGGACCGGCCGGTGGACAACAGCAGTTATGGCGCGCCACCAGGCTTGGCCGTGCCGTTTCGATCGGCTCGAATGCCACGATCATGCCGGTACAGATCTGTGATGGAACCGTCATCGGCGCCGGTGCGGTCGTCACCAAGGACATCCTGGAACCCGGCATCTACGCCGGCAACCCGGCGCGTCGGATCCGCCCTTTGGCTGCACGCACGTAATCAACAACGATCCTCTACCCACTTGCTTGCCGACACCATGCCTACCATTCCCATCGCCGACCTGTACGCGCAATACTTGTCAATCAAGGATGATATCGACGCAGCCATTGCGGCCGTGATTGCCGAGTCGGCCTTTATCCGTGGTCCCTATGTCGAACGTTTCGAGCGCGAGTTTGCCAGCGCGCTCGACATCCCGCACTGCGTCTCATGCGCCAACGGCACGGACGCGCTGTACATCGCCCTGCATGCGCTCGGGGTCGAGCCGGGGATGGAAGTCATCACCTCGGCGCATTCCTGGATTTCGACCTCGGAGTCGATCACCCAGGCTGGCGGCAAGGTGGTGTTCTGCGACACCGACCGCGACACCTTCACGATCGATCCAGCCCAGATCGAAGCGAAGATCACGCCGCGCACCGTCGGCATCATCCCGGTCCATCTCTACGGCCAGCCGGCCGACATGGATGCGGTGATGGCCATCGCGCGCAAGTATCATTTGTGGGTCATCGAAGACTGCGCCCAGGGGCACCTGGCACAGTACAAAGGCCGTACCGTGGGCACCTTCGGTAACGCCGCGACGTTCTCTTTTTACCCGGGAAAGAACCTCGGGGCAATGGGAGATGCCGGCGCCATCGTAACCGCCGACGCGCAGCTTGCCGAGCGCATGGCGATCTATGCGCGGCATGGCGGTCTGTTCAAAGGCGACCACCAGATCGAGGGCATCAACAGCCGGCTCGACGGCCTGCAGGCCGCGATTCTGTCGGTCAAACTGCCCCATCTCCCGGCCTGGACGCGCGCGCGCCAGCAGTGGGCCGCGGCCTATGGCGAGACCTTGAGCGGGGCCGAGGGGTTGACCCTGCCGATGACCGCCGAGGGACGCGAACACGTCTATCACCTGTACGTCGTCCGCCATCCAGAGCGCGCTGCGCTGGCCGCTTACCTGCAGGAGGCGGGCATCCAGACGGTGGTGAACTATCCGGTGGCGCTGCCATTCCTGCCTGCGTATCGCCGTTATAAGCACGCAAGTCACGAGTTTCCGAATGCGTATGCCAACCAGTCGACCATCCTGTCGCTGCCTTTGTTTCCGGAAATGACAAACGCGCAGCAACAACGCGTCGTCAATGCCATCAAGCGCTTCAGTCTATCCCATGCAAGAGCAAGCTGACGCTGTCCGGTGCGCCAATCCGGAAAAAATCCGATCAAACCGAACCGGTCTCACGATTATGAAAAAAATCCTGGGCAGGATATACAGCGATTACATGATGCCGTCGCGCCTGGAGCACCACGAGAAAATCCTCGTGGCCGCATCCAACGCAGGGCATACGCATTCGTCGCTGCGCGACTTTTTCAAGTCCTTGAAAACCGGCGCCGCGCCGACCGATAAAGTCATTCTGCACCGCCACGACATCGACACCGATGTCCGCACCGCGCGCCGCCTGTTCCAGCTCGAAAAAAAATATAAGATCAAGTCGAGCTACTACTTCAGGCTGTGCACGCTTGATGTCGACCTGATGAAAGAAATCGAGGAATACGGCAGCGAAGCAAGCTATCACTACGAGGAGCTGGCGACCTTTGCGAAGAAACACAATATCAAGGATCCCGACATACTGCGCGCACGCCTTCCGGAAATCCGCGAACATTTCGCCAGGAACTTCCAGGTACTCGAGCGCCGGCTCGGACGCAAAATGATCACGGTCGCCAGCCACGGAGATTTTGCCAACCGCCGCCTCAAGCTGGCAAATACGGAAATCCTGCGCTGCCCGGTGCTGCGCCGCGAGTGCGGCATCGAATGCGAAGCCTATGACGAGAACCTCCTCGCACACTTCAGCGTATATATTTCTGACCGCCCTCCTCCTCAGTATTACTACCCGATCTCACCACTCGACGCCATTCGCAGCCATAGCCGGGTCTATCTGCTGACTCATCCCAGGCAGTTCAACACCAACTGGAAGGAAAACACCAAAAGCAACCTGGTGCGTTTTTATGAGGGCTTGACCTGGTGAACGCATGCCATCCGGACCTGAACAGTACTGAGCATTGGTGACATATGACCTCTAGGAAAATCCTGACCATCATTGGCGCGCGTCCGCAATTCATCAAAGCCAGCGCTGTCTCGGCCGCCATTGCAGCCTGTCCCCAGCTGACGGAAATTGTCGTCCATACAGGCCAGCATTTCGACGCCAATATGTCCGACGTGTTCTTCCCCGAACTCGGCATGGACAAGCCTGCATACCACCTCGCGATTCATGGTTGCGGACATGGCGAGATGACCGGGCGCATGCTTATCGACATCGAAAAGGTGATGCTGACGGAAAAGCCAGATGCAGTCCTGGTGTATGGCGACACCAACTCGACGCTAGCGGGGGCGTTGGCAGCCGCCAAATTGCACATCCCGGTTGCGCACGTCGAGGCGGGGTTACGGTCGTTCAACATGGTGATGCCCGAAGAAATCAATCGCATACTGACTGACCGGGTAGCGGAATGGCTGTTTACGCCCACGAGTGCCGCGGACCAGCATTTGTTGCGCGAAGGCGTAGCGGAGAATCGCATACACCAGGTCGGCGACGTCATGTTCGACGTCGCGCTTCGCCATGGCGCCCGTGCCAGCGCCCAGAGCGATCAGGTGCGCAAGCTCGACCCTGCGCTGCAGTCGCAAGCATACTGCCTGATCACGATTCATCGTGCCGAAAACACCGACAATCCGGCACGCATGGGCGTCATCGTCGATGCCTTGGCAGCCTTCGCCGAGCAAACGCCGGTGATCTGGCCCCTGCATCCGCGCACCCGCGCTGTGTTTGCCAAGCAAGGCACGCTGGAAGCCCTGGCACGTTCGGTGACCCTGCTCAATCCGCTGGGTTATCTGGACATGGTCTATCTTGAAAAGCAGGCCTCCCTGATAGCAACGGACTCAGGCGGTGTCCAGAAGGAGGCCTTCTTCTATCGCGTGCCGTGCGTCACCTTGCGCGACGAGACGGAATGGACCGAGCTGGTGGAGGGAGGATGGAACCGCGTGGCGCCGCCCACTGGAGCGGCAACGGTCCTGGCAGCGCTGCGGGCCAGTCTCGGTACCTGTGGCGATGACATCATGCCTTATGGCCGCGGCGATGCTGCCGAGCGCATCGTCCAACAGCTCGTCACAGACCTGGATTGAGCTCGATCAGAACCCGACCGCAACTCTCTCGCAAGGCCTTCCACTATGGAGTCACTCGCCCGTCACTTCGCCACCATCGTCGAGATCATCCGGCTGCCGGTCGCCGCGCTGAACTTCCATTCGCACATCGATCCTGCCGGGATTCCGGAAGCGTACCGCTACCATACCAAGCCCCACCCGAAATACCGCATCATCCAGAACAAGAGCGTGGGCGCCGCGCTGATCGACCTGCGCGCGAGCGCGGACCGCGACAGTTACTTGGAACAGATCCGGGGTAAAAACCGCGGAGCCTTCCATGCAAAGCGCGCGCGGGCGCGCGGCTACGTCGTCACCGAAATCGAACGCAACAATTTTGTCGACGAGATCCACGCCATTAATACCTCGGTCGACATCCGGCAGGGCCGGCCGATGGAGGCGCACTATCTGCAGAAAGTGTCCCACTTCGAAAAATTGCCATATTTTAAGTACTTCGGTGTGTTCGACGCCAAGGGCAAACTGATGGCTTACGCCAATCTGGCCATCTACGGTGATTTCTGCGCCTTCTCGCACGTGATCGGCCACCGCAACAACGACGGCATCATGCACCTGATGGTAGTCGACATCGTTTGCAGCCTGATCGAGGAAAGGGCTCTGAATTACATCATGTACGACACGTTCTTCGGCGCTCAGCCTGGGTTACGGCAGTTCAAGCTGGCCCTCGGTTTCAAACCGTACCGCGCCAAGTACCGGCTGAAATGACTTTCGCCGACAGGGAATCGTCAGGATCGGGCATGCGCTCCGACTGCAGATAGGAATCATATGAGCACCCTACGGCCCGATTTTTGGCGCAACGTCGTTACCGTTCTGACCGGGGCGACCGGCGCGCAAGCCTTGCCCTTGATGGCGGCGCCACTCCTTACGCGCATGTGCACGCCGGCCGAAATGGGCGCCTTCAGTATCTGGCTCAGCGTGATCACGGTGGCCTCGATCGGCGCCACCTTGCGCATCGATGTCACCATGGTCCTCGACCGTGACGAACAGCAGCAACGGCTCTGCTTCGGGGTGGTTGCCTACTCCGCAGCCGTGCTGGCGTTGGCGATAACGCTGTTCGCAGTGCTGGTGCGCTTCCTCGACCTGCCGACACTGCAGGACATCACCTGGTTCGAACTGCTCACAATCGGGGTCGGCACCTGGCTCACCGCCTACACCCAGGCAACGTACGCCTACGCGACCTCGCACAACGAGTTCGGCAAGGCGGCAAAAGCCAAAATGCTGGGTGCCGGAACAATTGCCGGGACTCAGCTGGCTTTGCTCGCCATGGGCCTGAGCGGAACCGCGCTGCCA
The DNA here is from genome assembly GCF_051233485.1 of Massilia sp. LXY-6. Classification (NCBI taxonomy): domain Bacteria; kingdom Pseudomonadati; phylum Pseudomonadota; class Betaproteobacteria; order Burkholderiales; family Oxalobacteraceae; genus Massilia; species Massilia sp. LXY-6. The sequence goes on along the minus strand of NZ_JBKFGF010000016.1, from coordinate 55,496 downwards.
GGCGGCCAATTGATCGGTCTTGCCACCGGGCTGTGGGTGGCGCGATGGCTGCTGTCACCTCCCGCCGCACGCATTGGTCTGAAGCTCGACACCGAACAACGCAACTACCTCCGGAAGCACCAGGCATTCTGGCGCTTTTCCTTGCCGTCGAGTTTGCTTAACGCGCTGGTTGGCCAGTTGCCACTTTTTATAATCGGCTTAAAACACGGTGCGCTCGCAGCCGGCCTCTTTGCACTCACTCAGCGCGTGGTGGCCGCGCCGATTTCCTTGCTCGCATCCTCGGTACTCGAAGTATTCAAGCGCCAGTCGGTACACGACTTCCAGACTGTCGGCAATTGCGAGGAAGTCTACCTTGCTACCTTCAAGGCCTTGGCCTTGCTGGCCTTGGGGCCATCGCTGATTCTGTTCCTGTTTGCGCCGGAACTGTTTGCCATCGTATTCGGCCAGGCCTGGCGCCCGGCTGGGGAACTAGCGCGCATCCTTGCCCCGCTGTGCTTCCTGAACTTCATTGCCAGTCCGCTCAGCTATGTTTTCTTTGTCGCAGGCAGGCAGAAGATGGAATTGCTCTGGCAAGTGGCGCTGTTCCTGATGACAACCACCGTGTTTATGGTGTCGGCGTCCCTGCATCAGAGCGTACTCTGGTATGTGATCGGCTATTCCCTGCTCTATCTGGTATACCTGTATATGTCGTACCAGTGCTCCCAGAACCGGACGGTAGCCGCATGATGACACCTTACATCCGCAGACACCGGCTCGAACGCCTCACCTTGACTGCGGCCTTCCTGGCGCTGTTTCCCGGTTTCTTTTTCTATCACTTCCTGTTGGGGACGGGACGGATACGAGCGTTTCTTGGAGGATATTTTTCCCCCGTATCGCTGGCGTTTGCGCTACCGATCCTTGTGCTTTACGTAAGACAGTTTCGCAAGAAACGCAGCCATTTGCTGCCAACCGAGCTGTATTACGGCGGTTTCCTGGCCTTTGTTGTCGTCGTGGTCGTGGTCAATGGCGTGAACGGCGCGAACCAGCTCATCGTTGTCGCTCACCTGTTCGGCGTGCTGTACATGGCGAACACCTTCGTCATGTTCAAAATGCTCGATTTCGCGCACCCGGAAGTTCGTTATCCGGCCATATTGTGCCTGCTGGGGATGTCGGCCGTCATCTTCTCGTTTTCCGTCGACGGGGTGTTTCGCATGGACGCAATGGGTCTTGCCCTGGATCCCAGCGCCCTGTCGACCTACCAGGGACTGGCGCGTTCCTATCTCGTGAATTGTTTATGCGTCGTCGCCTTTACCCGCAGCCTGCCATTACGCGTATTTCTCTACATCATTGGCGTCATCTCCCTGTTTCTCAACACCGCGCGTAGCGAATTCGTCGCCTTGTTGTTCGCAATACCTTTCATCGAATTTTATTTCGCCAAGCATAAAGTACTGTTTGCCATGGTCTTGGCATTGCTCGCAACGCTGATTACGATGCATATAGACCTTTTGCTTTCCATGATGCCGGACAACCGTATCATGGAGCTGCTTGACTTGTCGCATTCCACCTCAGCCATTGCACGCCGTCACTTGGCCGAACTAGCAATTCGGACTATTTCAAGCTATCCGATATTTGGCGATTACGCCAGTTACGCACCCGGCCATTATGCGCACAATATCTTGTCGGCCTGGGTCGACCTGGGCATATTCGGTTTTCTTTACCTGATCGCCTTACTCGTTTTTCCGACCGTCGCGATGATTATCTGCGGCTATTTTTCGAAAAATGACGACGGTGATCTCGTGCTCGGATTTGCGATGGCTTGCGTCACCATACTATTACTGATCAAGTCGCATTTTTATACGGACATGTTAATCGGGGCGATGCTCGGCGCCTATTCGCGATACAAACTCAAAGGAAAATATCCCATGGCGCGTACAACTGACCTGAACCCACCATCTACGCAAGCTCAACTGGATCAGGTAGTGCCGCGCCAATCAGGTTGAGCCTGCCTACTTCCGCCACGACAGGAACCACCGTGTACAAATCCATAGGCGTTAGCGTGCTAATTGCTGCAAGCGGGTTTGCTTGTGTCAGCAGGACCGCACCTGAGCCCGGAATTGTCGAAAACAAAATGTATGTAGCGACCACAGGCGCGGATTCGAATCCGGGCAGCGAGGCAGAACCGTTCCGGACGATCCAGCGCGCCGCAAGTCTCGCAAGCCCCGGCACCTCGGTGCATGTCGCCGCAGGTACCTATCCCGAAAACGTCACGACCAAGGTGCATGGCACGCCGGCCGCGCGAATTCGCTTTGTCTCCGACACCAAATGGGGGGCACGGATCGTCGGCAGCGGCACCGAAGGCACGTGGACCAATCACGGCGACTACACCGACATCGTCGGCTTCGATATTTCTGGGACCGGTCGCGTGGGTATCCTGAACCTCGCATCGCACACGCTCATACAGGGCAATCACGTGCACGACCTGACCGTGTCGGGTGGCTGTACCGGCGCCGGCGGCGCCGGCATCAACAACGCCAACTACCGCGCTTCGGACGGCGACATCATCGGTAACATGGTGCACGATATCGGCGTGCCGGGCTCCTGCATTGGCATCCACGGCATCTATGTGGCTAACCTTCGCAGCAGGATCTTCAACAACATCGTGTATCGGGCGTCGGCATGGGGCATCCACTTGTGGCATGCCGCCGACAACGTGACGATCGCCAATAACACGGTGTTCGAGAACGGCTCGGCCAAGATGGGGGGCGGCATCGTGATCGGCGTCGGCGACAGCCCGGGCGGAAGAACCCTGACCGACACCAAGGTCATCAACAATATTGTTTATAACAACCCGGCCAAGGGCATCGTGGAGTTCTGCTACCCGCGCCACGACTGCATCGGCCCCGGGAACATGGTAGCCAATAACCTGGTGTACGGCAGCGCCTCGGCCGTCATCATGAAGGTGGGCAAGGCGATCGGCACCATCATGGAAGATCCGCAGTTCATCAACTACCATCCCAAGGGCCGCGGAGATTACCGTCTGAAGTGCACCTCACCAGCCATCCAGAAGGGGCTCGCGAGTTTCGCGCCAACCACCGATATCGAACATGTCCCCCGCCCGCGCGGCGCGGCGCCCGATATCGGCGCCTACGAAAGCTACTAGGCAATCAGCCCTGCCGCCGTCACCGGTCCCCTCTCATCGAGCCACAGCCCAATAGCGACGGAAACGTTCGCCCCAAGGGTACTTTGCAGGCAATCAAGCTTGTATCCGGCGCCTATTAACTATTAGCGCCCTTCAAAATAGGTCTGCCAAAAACACGGCCCCTCGCTGCGGCGCGATCACGCCCGCGCCCTCCCTTCTCTTCCCCATGTGATTTCCAAGAAGAAAATTTTCTTGAAAGCTTGATACGCTGCGGAAATTTTTCGGTAAATCCATTGAACTTTGGAAGTTTCCTGCTCTCAAAGATTACGCATTGCAACATAGAGCGCACCCGGAACTCTTCTTTAAAACTTTGATACGTCGTAGAAATTTTTCCGAAAATCTATTGAACTTAGGAAGTTTCCAGTACTCAAAGCTTACTCATTTACTCGTTGTCGTTAGGATTTTTTTACATGAAAAATGTCGTTACCTTTACTTCGAATGCCCGTCTCCATGCCCTGCTGTGCGGCGCCACCGTCCTGCTGACCGCCGGCATCACCCAGCAAGCTTCCGCTGCCGTGACCCTGTCGAACACCGACCAGGCGCTTGCCGCGCCAGCCGATGCAACCGCCCAGCTGATCGCCGCCTACGCCACCGCCGCTGCCGCCTCGCCGTCGATCTACAACCTGTACGTATCGCCGACCGGTTCCGATTCGAACCCGGGTTCTGCCGCCCGGCCGTTCAAGACCATCCAGCGCGCCGCCAACATGGCAAAACCGTCGACCACCGTCCACGTCGCGTCCGGTACCTACCGCGAAAACGTCACGACTAAGGTGCACGGCACCTCGAGCGCACGTATCCGTTACGTGTCCGACACCAAGTGGGGCGCCAAGATCATCGGCAGCGGCACCCAGGGCATGTGGACCAACAACGCCAACTACACCGACATCGTCGGCTTCGATATCAGCGGCCCGGGCCGCCTGGGCGTGCTGAACCAGGGTTCGTACACCCTCGTGCAAGGCAACCACGTGCACAACCTGACCATTTCCGGCGGCTGCACTGGCGCCGGCGGCGCGGGCATCATGAATGCGGTCTACACTGCGTCGGACGGCGACATCATCGGCAACGTCGTCCACGACATCGGCGTGCCCGGCAAGTGCAACGCGGTGCACGGCATCTACCACGCCAACCTGCGCGGCCACATCTACAATAACATCGTCTACCGCAGCTCCTCGTGGGGTATCCACCTGTGGCACGCTGCCGACAAGGTCATCGTTGCAAATAACACTTCGTTCGCCAACGGCGCCGGCGGCATGGGGGGCGGCATCGTCGAAGGCGTCGGTGACGCCCCGGGCGGCAAGATCCTGACCAACACCAAGGTCATCAACAACATCGTCTACAACAACCCGGCCAACGGCATCCTGCAGTACTGTGCGTCGGGCCAGAAGTGCATCGGCAGCGGCAACGTCGTCGCCAACAACCTGGTGTACGGCAACGGCAGTGCGATCACGATGAAGGTCGGCAGCGCGACCGGCACGATCTCGGCCAATCCGCAGTTCGTCAGCTACGCGGCCAGCGGCACCGCCGGCAACTATCGCCTGAAGAGCACCTCGCCGGCCATCAACCGCGGTATCGCCACCTCGGCACCGACCACCGACATCGACGGCATCGCCCGTCCGCGTGGCGGCGCATTCGATATCGGCGCCTACGAAAGCTTCTAAGCAGTAAGCGCAACGGCCGGACACTGTCCGGCCATTACCTCGACCCACGCGGAGCCCTGCTTCGCGTGGGTTTTCTTTTGTCGGTCGGCTTGTCTTCCAGGCCTGGTCGGCTTTCCCCGCCAGCTGCGTCCTTCTCGTTTGTGTAGCTTCAAAGCGCCTGCTCACTAAGTTGATATCGTCCATGCATAGCATTCTCAGACTCGAACCGGATCGACTGGCTCAGCGTGAACATTCTACTTATCAATCATTACGCAGGCTCGCTACGGCATGGCATGGAATATCGGCCATATTATCTGGCGCGCGAATGGCAGCGACTGGGCCATCGGGTGCGGATCATCGCGTCGGCCCACTCGCACGTGCGCACACACAATCCCGATCTGCGGGGACATTCGCGGCTCGACGAAGTCATCGACGACATCGAATACACCTGGTTCAATACGCCCGCTTATAGCGGCAACGGCGTCGGCCGGGCTCTCAACATGGCCGCATTCGTCGCGCGCCTGTACCGCGAAGGCCCGGGCCTGGCGCGCGAGTTCCGCCCCGATGCCGTCATCGCCTCCAGCACTTACCCGCTCGACATCTGGCCCGCCCACAAGATCGCCCGTCTGTCCGGCGCGCGGCTGCTGTTCGAGGTACACGACCTGTGGCCACTGTCGCCGATGGAACTGGGTGGCTATTCCAACCGCCACCCCTTCATCATGCTCCTGCAGGCGGCCGAGAACTATGCCTGCCGCCATGCCGACGCGGTGGTATCCATCCTGCCCAAGGTGCGCGAACATCTGGAGGCGCACGGCATGGCGCCGCACAAACTGCACCTCATCCCCAACGGCACGGACCCGGCCGAGTGGCTGGGTGCCCCCTCCCCCTTGCCGTCTTCGGTCGCGGACACATTGGCGGGCCTGCGCCGACGCGGCCATTTCATCGTCGGCTTCGCCGGAAGCCATGGGGTGGCCAATGCGCTCGAGACCCTGCTCTCGGCCGCCGCGCTGATGCGTGACGACCCGGTCACGTTCGTACTGGCCGGCGGCGGCCCCGAAAAGGAACGGCTCCAGCAGCGCGCCCGCGACGAAGGCCTCGAAAAAGTCTGCTTCCTCGACCCACTCTCCAAGGAATACGTGCCCGCGCTGCTCGCTTCCTTCGACCTGGCCTACATCGGCCTGCAACGCCAGCCGCTGTTTCGATTTGGCGTCGCCCCGAACAAGCTGATCGACTACATGATGGCCGCGCGCCCGGTCCTGTATGCCATCGAGGCAGGCAACGACCTGGTGTCGGAGGCGGGATGCGGTATTTCCGTCACGGCCGAACACGCGACTGCCGTGGTGCAGGGCATCCGCGCCATGCGCGCGATGGACCCACACCAGCGCAACGCGATGGGACTCCGGGGTCGCAAATTCGTCCTGGAGAACCTCACCTATCCGGTGCTGGGACAACGCTTCCTGAAAGCCTGCGCCTGACCTTTCAAACTGAGGACATCATGATCGAACCGCTCGTGGCACCTGCCGACGTCTCGCCCTTCCTGCCCTTTGCGCTGCCGGACATCGGTGAAGAAGAAATCGCCGAAGTAGTGGCCTGCCTGCGTTCCGGCTGGGTGACGACCGGCCCCAAGACGCGCCAGTTCGAACAGGAATTCGCCGCCTACCTTGACGCCAACGTCGAGACAGTGTCTGTCAACTCGGCCACCGCCGGATTGCACCTGGCACTCGAAGCGCTTGGCATCGGCCCGGGCGACGAAGTGATCTTGCCGACCATGACCTTCACCGCCACCGCCGAAGTAGTGCGCTACCTGGGCGCGCAGCCGGTGCTCGTCGACGTCGAGCCGGATACCCTGAACCTGAGCGCTGCCGCGGTCGATGCCGCGATCACGCCCCGCACCAAGGCTGTGATCGCAGTGCACTATGCCGGCCTGGCATGCGATATGGACGCGATCCTTGCACTCGCAGCAGAACACGGACTGCGCGTGATCGAAGACGCTGCGCATGCCCTGCCAACGGTCTACAAGGGACGGCTGGTCGGTACACTGGGCAGCGACGTCACGGTCTTCAGCTTCTATGCCAACAAGACCATGACGACCGGTGAAGGCGGCATGGTGGTCACGCGCGACGCTGCCCTCGCGGCACGGGTACGGATGATGCGCATCCATGGCATCAAGCAGGACGCGTTCGCGCGCTACACCTCGACCACGCCGGCCTGGTTCTACGAAGTGGTGGCGGCCGGGTTCAAGTACAACCTGACCGACATCGCCGCCGCCATTGGCGTCCAGCAGTTGCGCAAGCTTGACCGGTTCCTGCTGCGCCGCCGGCAACTTGCGCGCGGCTATGCCGATGGATTGGCGGGCTTGCCGCTCCAGCTGCCCCCGGACGCTCCGCCGAACTCGGGCCATGCGTGGCACCTGTACCCGGTACGGCTAACCAAGGCCGCCACGCTGGGCCGCGACGAGATGATCGCTGCACTGTCCCAGCAGCGGATCGGCACCAGCGTGCACTTCATCCCCCTGCACCGCCATCCTTACTGGCGCGACAGTTGCAACTTGTCTCCGGATCAGTTTCCTGTTGCCGAAGCCAACTATCACTCCATGCTGACGCTGCCCTTGTACACAAAAATGAGTGACGCCGACCAGGCCCGCGTCATCGCGGCTGTACGCGCGACCTTGTCATGATCAAACGCCTGTTCGATATCGCTGCCTCGCTCGTCGGCCTGGCGCTGTTGGCGCCGCTGTTTGCGCTGATCGCCCTATGGATTAAGGTCGACTCGGCAGGTCCGGTATTTTTTCGGCAGCAGCGCGTCGGCCGGTGGGGGCTGCCTTTCAATATATTCAAGTTCCGCACGATGAGCACGGGGACTAATGAAACGCGCCAGCTGACCGTTGGCAACGACTGCCGCATCACCAGGACCGGTCGTTTCCTGCGCCGTTACAAGCTCGATGAACTACCCCAACTCATCAATGTCCTTTACGGAGCGATGAGCCTGGTGGGCCCGCGGCCGGAGGTGCCGCGCTACGTGGATTACTATCCACCGGATGCACGCATGATCGTGCTTTCGGTCGCGCCGGGCATCACCGATTGGGCCTCGATTTTGTACCGCGAGGAAAACCAGATACTTGGGCAGGCTACCGACCCCGAAAAGGCCTACATCGACACCATTCTTCCCATCAAAATCAGCTACTACGTTCGGTATGTCCAGGAGCGCAGCTTCTGGATCGACCTGCAGATCATCTGCAAAACGTTGGTGGCAATCATCCGTTGACGAGGACTGACGATGTTCTGGCGCGAACTCGTGCATATCGGTGACGTGCCACTGACACTGGCGGCAGCGGCCGCCGTGGCGATGTGGTTGGTGATGGGGCGACGATGGCGCCTGGCGCTGTTGTGGAGCTTGCTGTTCACGCTCGGTCTCGGCCTGGTCGTGACGACCAAGGTGGCCTTTATCGTATGGGGATCGCCACTGCCTGGGAGCGACTTCAAGGCCGTCAGCGGACACGCCGCCGGCGTGACCGCGGTGCTGCCGACGCTGTTGTTCTTGCTGCTGCAGCAATGGGCGCCGCGTCTTCAACGCGCCGGCGTGGCAGCCGGGCTGACGGCCGGCGCGTTGATGGGTGTGCTACTGGTCGAACAGGGCCATCACAGCATCGCCGAGGTGATGGCCGGCTGGGCAATCGGCGCCGCCGTCAGCCTGGGCGGGATCTGGCTGGCCAACTCGACGCCGCGCCCCCCTGGCTATGCGCTCTGGTGCTCGACGGTGGTGTTTGCAGCGACCATCTACACCATGCATTCCTTTCCGTTTGGTTACGTTATGCATCGCGCGGCACACGCCCTGACAGGCAATTCCACGTCTATTCCATTCACTGCGCCGGTCAGGGAATGCAAGATTCGACCAAAGAAGGAGGCATCATGTCTACCAGAGAAATGCGTGGTCCAGCCCGCCCGCGGCTGGCATTCCAGCGAAAGAGTCAGTTAGGAGATGACTATTGGCACTCCGTCCTGATATCGCTGCTGCGCGGCGCCGCCGCCATCATCGTGGCGGCCGCCCATGTGCGCGCCGCCATGTACCCGGGCTTGCGCACGATTGCCGAGCCCACCTTATCGTTTCAGGGCTTGGCCTTCGTGACAGGGTTTGCTCATCAAGCTGTGCTGGTATTTTTCATCATCAGCGGCTGGCTGGTGGGGGGCAGCCTGCTCAACAAGCTCGATAAGCCGGGCGCATTCCTGGACTATACGATCGACCGTATGACGCGCTTGTGGACAGTGCTTATCCCAACCTTCATCCTGACGCTGTTGTGCGGCCTTGCCATCGGCGCCGTCGATGCCGGCACAGTCGATTACTCGGCCACCAACGAGTATTCCGCCTTGGTATTCCTCGGCAACCTGGTGGGCTTGCAACGGGTGCTCCTGCCCGATTTCGGCGGCGACTTTCCCCTGTGGAGCCTGGCGAACGAGACCTGGTATTACGTACTTTTCCCGCTACTGACGCTGCTGTTCGCCGCACGCGCGCACATGGCGCGCGCAGCGGCCGCATCCGCTGTGCTCCTGATCGTCGCCGTCTTGCCAGTTGCGATCACTGCATACTTCCTGATATGGCTGCTCGGCGTTGCGTTTTCGCGCGTCCGGATCGAGTGCAGCCCTGCCCTGCGCCTGGTCTGGCTGGGACTGCTGTTCGTGGTGGCGGGCTATTTCCGCCTCACCGGCACGCTCGACGATTTTTCGATAGACACGCTGTGGCAGGACCTGGCGTGCAGCCTGATGTTCCTGGTTTTCCTGTCGAGCCTGCAGTTCCGGGCCGCGCCGTCCTCGACGCTGTTGCGCCCACTCGCCAATGGCGGGCGCTTCTTCGCCGAATTCTCGTTTAGTCTTTATGTCCTGCACGTTCCGCTGATCGCGCTGCTTGCGCATTGGAGTGCCACCTATTTGGGACTACGCCAGCTCTCACCGCACCAGCCTCTCCATCTTGCAATCTACTTCGGCATACTTGCGATCTGCCAGGTGGCAGCATACCTGTCGTACCGGCTGTTTGAATCGCAGACCTATCACATCCGGCGCATCGTCAAACAGTGGGTGGCGAGCGCTCGCCGCGCGAGCCAGTACCGCACCGGTTGAACGCCACCGAATAGTGCGTTACCTGCTTGTATGTTTGGGACTAGGCCAGTACGGTAAAGCCTGAAATCCGGAATTATTGGAAGCAGACCGGTGTGTGCAGCTTGTTCGCCGCTGGGGTATTCGAGCCCGTGACTGAGTTGAAAGCGCACGCCGACCGTGCTGGTCTTCCTGATCCCGAACGGTTACGAGCGCCGATAATGGTCGAGCGCGCGTGCACAAGCAGGGAGCCGAGGACCATGTCTGTTACTTCAGTGGTAGGCAACGACGTCGCCAAGGCACATGTGGATATGTGTGTCCTAGGTGGAGAATTTCCCGCTCGACGTTTTGATAACGAAGCCGAAGGCCATAGCGCGCTGGCGGCGGCGCTCAAGCCGCTCGATGTTCGGCTGGTAGTCATGGAAGCAACTGGCGGCTATGAAGTAGCGTTGGCGTGCGTTTTGCAAGCCGCAGGTCTGCCGGTGGCCGTCGTCAATCCAAAGCAGGCGCGACTTTGCCAAGGCAATGGGCAGACTGGCCAAGACTGACACGGATCAATGCCCGGATGCTGGCAGAATTTGCAGAGACACTGTCGCGTCGCGAAGACCTGGCCGACTTTATCCGGCCTCTGACTGACGAAAGCCAACGCGATCTTGCAGCGTTCGTCACGCGCCGGCGTTAGTTGCTGGCGATGATGCTGTCCGAACTGCAGCGAATGCAACTAGCCGTGCCCAAGGTTTGGCCAAGCATTGAAGCCATGATCGAAGCCATCAAAGCTCAACTTGATGAGGTCGAGTCGGATATGGTGGGCTACGTCCAGGAGCATTTCGGCAAGCGCGATGCGCTGCTTCCTTCGACCAAAGACATCGGTCCTGTTGCAAGTGCTACATTGATCGCCGAGTTGCCTGAGCTCGGCAAACTCAATCGCCGTGAGATCGCTGCTCTGGTCGGTGTGGCGCCCATGGCAAATGATTCGGGCCATACGCGTGGCCGACAGCGCGTGCAGGGTGGCCGCTTCGAGATTCGTCGAACGCTCTACATGGCCACCCTCGCGGCGACGCGCCATAACCAGGCCATTAAACTCGTCTACGAGCGGCTGACCAGCTCCGGCAAGCGCAAGCTACTAACCATCCTCAATGCCATATTTAAATCCAACACGACCTGTCCGCCAGACTTCAAATTTGCTCGACGACGCGGACGGCTACTCAGTCGATCGAACACGTGCGCGCATCAGGGGCTTTTATCCGGCCCTGGCTGCGAAGCAGTTCATGAATGTCGATCTCAACTGGGCCAACCATGCTTAGCTGCTCGATTTGCCTTCACACGTATCGCAGCCTTGCCGGATTCGGATGGACTGTCGAGTGACCTCGACGGCAGCGCCAGCCCAGCTGGAAAAGCGTGTAATGAGGATTTCCTCGCGTGTCGGATGGGCCGTAGATGCCGGCCCACGAATGTGGCCAGCTACGGATGGGAGCATGAACCCGCGAGTCTAGGCCCCTAGCTGACCAATAGGACCCATTAGAAATGGCACATGGTAGCCGCCGATCCCGTAGGTCATGTTATTGAACAAGACCCCTTGCGGCGACAAGCCCGCATGGTTCAGCCGCTTGACGGATTCGGTGATCTCGGCATCGGTCGTTACATTTGCACGTGCGAGCAAGAATATGGCACCAGCACGATTGCCGATAACGAGCGCGTCCGCGGCCAGCAATAGTGGCGGCGTATCGATCAGCACAAGGTCATAGTTGGCACTTGCAGTGTCGATCAGGCTGCCGAGATTTACGTGGTGCAGGAAGTCGGAGCAGTTCGCCGGCAACTGCCCCGTAGGGATGAGGTCCAGATTTTCGATCACGTCGTGATGGATGACGTCCTCCACCGGGACGGATCCATTGATTGCCTTGGACAATCCCTGATCGCGGCTGACGCCGAAATAGCGGTGCAATTGGCCGCTGCGAAAATCGGCATCGATCAGCAGAACGCGCTTACCGCTGCCCGCCATCACAGCGGCGAAGTTGACGGTGACGAAGGTTTTCCCAATGCCGTGTGTCGGCCCGACGAACATCACAATGTTGTTTCTGAAGTGAGGCATGGAGAACTGCAGAGTGGCGCGGAAGCCGCGCAGGCTCTCGACGGTGGGATCTTCGGCGATGATCGTGGCCAGCAACGGCAACACGCCATCGTCGCCCTTCGCTTTACGCATCAGCTTGTCCTGATTGCTGCTATGCGGAATGGTGGCGTAGACCACGCGTGCGCGTAGCAGGCGTTCGATTTTCTGCGGATCGTCGATCCCGCCCATCATGGCCTTGCGCGTGAAGGCGACTAGGGAACCCAGGAAGAGACCTGTCACCACGGCCAGCGCCACGATGAGTGGACGGTTCGGCTTGATCGGCTTTTCAGGAGGAATAGGCGCGTCCACCATGCGCACGTTGCTGACCCGCCCCACCGAGATCAGGCGCAGCTGCTGGGCGGTGTTCGACAAGGCAGTGTAGAGATCGGTGCTGACCTTGATATCGCGCGTCAGGCGCGCCTCATCCTGCTCCAGCATGGGCAAGGCCTTGATGCGGGCATTGACTTCTTCGATCTCGGCATCGACCTCCTTGCGCTGGCGGTCGATGGCCGCCACGACGGGGTGGTCCTCCGTGAAACGCGCCAGCAACTCGGTCTTCTTCTGGATCAGCTCGATCCGCCGTGTGCGTGCTGCGGTCGCTTGCGCCAGGCTCATGCGTGCTTCTTCCTGCAGGTCGACCGTGCTGTGGAGGTTGCGGAACTGGTTATAGCGGTCTTCAGCCTGCTCAAGCTGACGCTTGAGTATGGGCAGTTGCTGGTTCAGGAAAGCCAGCGACTTTTCCGCTTCCTCGGTCTTGCGCGCCAAGTTCTGGCGCATGTACTCGCGGCCGATCTCGCTCAGCACGCTGTGCGTTCGGCATGCATTTTCGCCCTGCAGCTTGACTTCGATGATGCCGGACTGCTTGCCCTCCTCGGTGATCACGAGCGCGTTCTGGATGGACTCGATCATTGCCAGGCGCGACATGCGCCGCAGCACGAAGCGCGCCCCCGCGTTGGCCGACATGCGGTCCACCTTCAATTCGATCACGCCGTCGGGCGTGGGTACCCGGTAGCGCAGGCCGACGTCGCCGTCGAACACGATCCGCTGGTCGCCGCCGGAAAAGCGGAAACGCTGGTTGCCCAGCGCAGTCAGGGTGAATTCGCGTCCCAGCCAGGCATCCGGCACCTCGAACTGCGACACCTCGGCCTTCTCGGCGCCCCAGACGTAGCCGCCATAGCCGAACAGCCCGGGTTCCGACAGTCTGCCGCCTTTCTGGTTGGCGAACCAGAACCCCGCGATAGGGAAGTATTTCGGGCTTACGTCGATATACAGCTGCAAATTGTCGACCGCGCGCGACACGACCATGCGCGAGCGCAGCAGCTCCATTTCGGCGATCGCTGCTTTCTTCGTCTCGAACAGCGAAGACGCTTCGCTCAGGATGTTCTTCGATGCATTCGGGCTCTCCTCCTCGACGTGGATCATCATATTGGTCTCGAACACCGGCTTGGCGACCAGCGCATACAGCACCGCCGCAAGGGTGATGACGGCGGTGATCCCGCCGATCAGCCCGCGACTGTCGTCCAGTGTGCGCAAATAGCCCTTGAGATCGATGGAAGATTCATCCTGCGGCCCTTCGACGGCACGCGGGTCGAAGGGAACCCCGACGATGGGCGGGCGGGGGGCGACATGGGTCAAGGCGTGCTGCTCACTTGCGTTACTCATTGTCGTGCTCCATGCTTTGATGAAGGCCGCCGCATTGGGGATCAGGGCCGGTTGGTCGCGCTCACCGCCGAGGTTAGCGCGCCGGGGATCAGCAGGCTGAGGTTGCGGTTCCAATTGGCCAGCGGCGTGGCGGCCACGTAGACGATGTCCTTCGGCTGCAGTTCGAAGGATTCGGCCATCGCCAGCGAGCCGGCCACGCGGGCGTCGAGCTGGAACACGCGCGTACGGTCGGGCGTCTTGCGGACCACGTAGACCTGGCGCGCGTCGCCACTCAGCGGACTGATGCCGCCGCTCTCGCCGAGCGCTTCGTTGAGCGTCAGGCGGCCATCATGCATCGTCAGGGCTTTTGGGGTCAGGACTTCGCCGGAAACGAAGACCTTGCTCTCATCGCGCGAATGCACGCGCACGACGTCGCCCGGAGCCAACATCACGCTGCCGGGATTGATGCCCTTCTGCACCAGGTCGCGCAGGTTGACGCGGTAGCGCTGCTCGCCGCGCTCCAGCATGATGCGACTCTGGTCTGCACTGGGCAGCAGCCCGCCGGAGCGGTTGATCGCCTCGACCAGCGTCATCGGTATATCGTTGATCGCCTGCAGGCCGGGCGACTTGACCTCGCCGTCGATGTACACGCGCTTGCTGCGGTAGGACTGGACCCGCAGCGTGACGTTCGGATTCGCGATGTATTTCGACAGCCTGGTCGTCAGGAGCGCGCGCGCCTGTTCCTCAGTCAGCCCGTCGACGCTGACCATACCGATCAGCGGGTACTGGATGCGGCCCTGGTGATCGACCACGAAGCCCGGTGGTGAAGAATTGGCGCCGCTGGGATCTGGCGCGACGGAGCCGACGTTCATCGCATTGCCGGCCAGTTCGGGATGGTCCCACACCATGATCGACAGCACGTCGCCGCTGCCGATGGCGTACGGAGGCGGGTTCGGCACCAGCAGCTTCTCGAGGTCCTGATTGGCCAGTTCCCGGTGCTGCTGGCGCTCGGACGCAATCAGTTTTTCGGTGATCATTTCCGTCGGCGGCGCAGGCTCGTCCGAACCGGCCTGGTCCTGCGAGCGGAAATGGATGGAAGGCGCGCAGCCCGCAAGGGTTAACGCAAAAGCAGGCGCCAGCACAGCGGCGCAGGCTCTTGCCAGAAATTGCATAGTGGAAGCGTTCATGGTGGCCCGTCGAAATGTGCTGCCAGCCTTTGGCGATCAGAGTCAGGGTAAGCCCCCTACCCAGAATGGCTTTGGCGCACGTCAAACGACAGGCTCAGGTCAGCCGTGAGCGCTGTTGCAGGCGCTCAGCGCACCTCCTCCACCAGGCGAAGGGCCTCGGCGAAGGTCCAGATCCGGCGCAATTCGATCACGTCGTAATTGGCCGCGACATTCGGCGGAAAGGCTGAGTAGCGCGCATTCAGGCTGACGATCCGGCGCACCACGTCGTCGATGTCCGGGCGCCCGCTGGAGCGCAGGATGGTCACGTCCTCGACGCTGCCGTCGCTGCGGATGGCGATGCTGACCACGGGATCGGTATGCACCTTGCCGCTGGACAGCTGCATCTGGCTGACGATGGCGTTGCGCTCGATCTTCTGGCGCACGCTGTCCATGTACAGGCGCAGCGGCACGTCGCGGCGCGCGGCGTCGGCCAGGGCACGCCGTACCGCCTGCTGGGCCTGCTGCGCGGCGCGCACCGCCGGCGGCACGGCTTTCGTGATGTCGATGCCGCGCAGCAGTTCTCGAGCGCGAGAGCCAAACTCCTTGCCCGGCAGGCCGCGCGAGCCAGTGCCGGCGCCCTGTCCTGATCCGAAGTCAATGCCTGAGCCGGCGCCGCGGTCCGCTTGAATGGTGTTACCGCCCGGATTCACGGATGATTGGCCGGGCGTAGCGCCCTGCATGGCCAAGCGCTGCGTCGCTTCGGCGTCTGCGGCCTGGCGGCGCGCCAGCTCCTCGGCACGCTGGCGCGCGGCGGCCTGCTGGGCGCGCTCCTCGGCCTGGCGCTGCTCCGCTAGCTGCTGGGCCCGCTGCTGTTCGGCCTGCTGTTGACGGGCGAGTTCGTCCGCACGGCGCTGCTCGGCCAGCTGCCGCTCGGCCAGCTGTTGACGCGCCAGCTCCTCTGCGCGGCGCTGTTCCGCCGCCTGCTGTGCGCGCTGCTGCTCGGCCACTTGCTGGCGAGCCAATTCCTCGGTACGGTACTGCGCGAGCAACTGCTGTGCCCGCTGTTGTTCCGCCAGTTCCTGGCGAGCCTGCTCCTCCGCCTGCTGCCGCTCCGCAAGTTGCCGGTCGCGTTGCTGCTCGGCCTGCTGCTGCTGCGCCAGTTCCTCTGCGCGCTCCCGCTCCGCCAGTTGCTGCCGTGCGAGCGCGTCGACACGCTGCTGCTCGGCCGCCCTGTTCTCCTCCTCCGCGGCACGCTGCTGCGCCAGCTCGCGCTCGGCCTCGGCGCGCGCCTGCACCATCGGCGCCTCGTCGGCCAGCTGCGGCAGCTCCGGTACGGGCGTAACCGTTTCGTCGGACACGTCCGCCACGGTAGGCGGTTCCGGCTGCGGAAGGACGAAACTGGGGTCTTCGCTGGCCTGGCGCGCGATCACCTCGGTGTGCAAGGCCTCCTTCGGCGGCTGGGGGCGCGGACGGGGGCGCCGCCGCGGCACGCGGCGCGCCGGCGGTGCGGGCTTGGGCGTGGCGGGAGCCGGCAGTGCCGGAGCCGGATCGCGCAGGGTGAAGCCGCGGCGCGGCGGCGGCGACGACTGTCCAGCCGGCGGCATCGGCGCGGTCCGGGCCGGCGTGGGCACGGCCGTCACGGGCGGCGGCACGGCAATGCTGGGCAATAGCGGGGGCTGGGTGACGGCCGGCGGTGTCGGCAAATCGACAGACTGCGCCGGCTGTACCGGATTCGGCGGCGCTAGCACGATGCTCAAAGGCCTGCCCGCCCCCATCCGCATGCCCGGTACGCCGAACTGCAGCGCCAACAGCAGCGCATGCAACAGCAGCGACACCAGCAAGCCTCCGGCCAGCCGGCGGTTGGCAGGCGCCAGCGTCGATAGCGCGCACGGAACGGCGGCCGGGATTGCGGTGAGTGTGGACATGCCGATGGCAGCAGGAAATATTGTCTAAGTGTTACACATCTTATCACTCTGCAGTATGGGCGGCGCGCACAGTTCGGAACGGCAAATCCGATCCCGGCTACAATGAAAGGACGCGTTCAGGATAAAGGAGGTCTGATGTCTCCAGGATTTATCTTCGCCACCGGCATCGAAAACAGCAATCCGACCATCGACAATGGACGCGTCCGCATGGACGAGCTGGAAAAGTGCGCCCATTACAAGCATTGGCGCACCGACTTCGACCTGGTACAGGAGCTCGGCCTCAAGGTACTGCGCTACGGTCCTCCACTGCACCGGACCTGGCTCGGCCCGAATCGCTACGATTGGGAGTTTTCCGACCTCGCGTTCAACGACCTGCGCCAGCGCAACGTCGCGTCCATCGTCGACCTCTGCCACTTCGGCGTGCCCGACTGGATCGGGAACTTCCAGAACCCGGACTTTCCCGAACTGTTCGCCGAATACGCGGGTGCGTTTGCACGGCGCTATCCCTGGCTGCAGCTGTACACGCCGATCAACGAGATGTCGATCTGCGCCCTGTTCTCCGCCCTGTACGGCTGGTGGAACGAACAGATGACAACCGACCGCAGCTACATCACCGCCACGAAGCACCTCGTCAAGGCGAATATCCTGGCCATGCATGCGATCCTGAAGGTGCGCCCGGATGCCCTGTTCGTGCAAAGCGAATCGACGGAGTATTTCCACGCCGAGAGCCCGGCGGCCATCGGACCGGCCGAACTCTACAATTCCCGGCGCTTCCTGTCGCTCGACCTCAACTATGGCCGGCGCGTCGATTCCGAGATGTACGAGTACATGCTCGACAACGGCCTGACGCGCGACGAGTACCACTTCTTCCTGAATAATAATCTGAAGCACCACTGCATCATGGGCAACGATTATTACCAGACCAACGAGCACTATGTCTCGGCCGACGGACTGACCCGTTCGGCCGGCGAAATCTTCGGCTACGCCGTCATCACCCACCAGTACTACAACCGCTACCGCCTGCCCGTGATGCACACCGAGACCAACCTGTGCCAGGGTCCGCGCGGCGACGAGGCGGTGCAGTGGCTGCGCAAGGAATGGGCCAACGTACTACGCGTGCGCAACAACGGCGTGCCGCTGGTGGGCTTCACCTGGTATTCGCTGACCGACCAGGTCGACTGGGACACGGCCCTGCGCGAGAACAACGGCACCGTGAACGAGCTCGGCCTGTTCGACCTGGACCGCAAGATCCGTCCGGTCGGGATCGCCTACAAGGAACTGGTGCGCGACTGGATGGAAGTCCTGCCGACCCAGAGCGTATGCCTGCAGGTGCCGATCGTGATGCCGCACGAGTTCCAGCGCGTGGTGCCGCCGTACACCGGCTGGCCGTTCGACGACGACGCCACGCTGGCGCCGCGTACCGAGGAACGCGAATAGCCGCCTAGTGCGCCCGCGGCGTGAAGGTATAGGTCTCGCCATGCGCGAGGTAGCTCACCTGCTCGTCCAGCCCGGCCGCCTTGACCTCGCGCGCGAAATCCGCAAGCGGCGATTTGAACACGTCGTAGTCGTTGTAGTGGATCGGGATCGCGTGCTGCGGGCGAATGATCTGCAGCAGCTGCACGCCGTCCTTGCCGTCCATCGTCACCTTGAACACGCCGAGGATGCGGGTTCCTCCAAGGTGCAGCAGGGCCAGGTCGATGCCGGGGAAGCGTTGCGGAATCGCCTTCAGGTCGTCGTACACCAGGGTGTCGCCGCTGATGTAGATGCGGTAGTTCGGTGCGCCCTTGCCCGGGCCGAAGTCGAGCACCGAGCCCATCACGCTGGGCAACAGGGCCTGCATGCCGGCCTTGCCGTGGCGTCCGGGCGCGGCCGTGATGCGCAGGCGCGCTTCGCCCTTCTCGACCTCGACCTGATCCCATTTCCCGAGCCCGGTGGTGCGCGTGAAGCCGAGCTTCTTGAGCGCGGCGGCGGCCTCCTTGGTGGTCACGATCGGCGTGTCCTTCGCCAGCTTTTCCTGCACCAGCTTGTCGAAGTGGTCTTCGTGCATGTGCGACAGCACCACCAGGTCGATCGGCGGCAGCTTGTCCAGCTCGATGGCGGGATTGGTCAGGCGCTCGGAGGTAATGCCATAGCCGAGGTGCACGTGGTCGCCCTTGTGCAGGAAGTTCGGGTCGGTGAGGATGGTGAAGCCCTGGTAGCGGATCAGGACGGTGGCGGTGCCGATGAACTGCACGCTGCCATTCGCCTCCGAGGGCGCGGTGGCGGTCGTCGGCAGCTTGAGCGTGAACACCTCCCCTCCCGTCGTGGACACGGCAGGCTCCTGGGCGTGTACGGAAACGGCGAACGAGACGGCGAGCGCCATGAACAACGCGGCGGCACGCCCCGCAGTGGCGGGCCACGGCAATCGGCAAAACGGCATGGTTCCCCCTGATGTCATCCGGACGATGTTGTCGGGATGGACACTATCATGGGCGCTGCCGTGGCGGCGTTCGCTAGCAGGAAGGAAATATGGTGGCCTGCCCAGCTGGGTTCGAACCAGCGACCCTCAGCTTAGAAGGCTGCTTCTTCTTAGATTGATCGAGCTAGAGCGAGCTAGACGATATCTGTCAATTCCTGAAAAATCAAATAGATACGAAAATCCCACTCAGCCGTTGTCTGGACCGAACTAGACTGATATGCTTCAGTTCCGCTTACAACCAGCTTACCAGACAGCTTATACATGGCTAGAGTGAACTTCACAGCACCGCGCGTCGAGTCGTACAAGTGCGACGATGGCAAAGCGCAGTCGATCCTCTGGGATTCCGCCGCGCCGGGCCTCGGCCTTCGCGCCACTGCCGGAGGAAAAAAGCAGTACATCTTCCAAGCGAAGATTCGAGGACTGGGCATTGACCCCCGCATTCCAATTGGCGATGCTGCCGCTTGGCGCTTGCCGGAAGCGCGGGAACAGGCTCGTCAGTACAAACTGCTGACCGACAAGGGGCTTGACCCGCGCGAAGTGATGTCGGCGAAGCGCACGGAAGAACAAGCCGCGACCGCCGCACAGGCCCGCGCCACTGCCCGCGAGTCCGTCACCCTTGGCGACGTATGGCCCACCTACATCGAAGATCGCAAACCAAAGTGGAGCGAAGGCCACCTACGCAACCACATCAACCTTGCCTCTGTTGGCGGCGAGACGAAGAAGCGCGGCAAGGGCGTTACCGTAGCTGGTCCGCTCGCCTCTCTGATGACCGCCCGACTCTCAGATCTGACTAGCGACCGCATCGCAACTTGGCTGGATAAAGAGGCCGCTACTCGCGCAACGAACGCAGCGCAGAGCTTCCGTATCCTTCGCGCCTTCATACGCTGGGCCGACGATCAGCCGAGTTACAGCGGCATCATCCCTGCTCGCGCGTACGACTCCCGTAAAGTCCGCGACGCTGTGCCGAAGAGCGAGACGAAGGAAGGCGACAGCCTTCAACGCGAACAGCTGAAGTTATGGTTCAAGGGCGTGATGCAGCTCTCCAATCCGTACCGCGCCGCATACCTGCAAGCGCTCCTGTTGACTGGAGCACGTCGAACCGAGCTTACCGAGCTACGCTGGGCGAACGTAGACTTCCAGTGGAAGACAATGACGATCAGCGACAAGGTTGAAGACACACGCACGATACCTCTTCCACCATACTTAGCGCACATCCTGTCTAACCTGCCGCGCGAGAATGAGTGGGTGTTCTACAGTCCGCAGGCAGCTTCAGGTCATCTGGAAGAACCAAAGGATGCACACGCGAAAGCACTGAAGGCAGTCGGCCTGCCGCACCTCTCGATACATGGCCTGCGCCGCTCGTTTGGCACGTTGGCGGAATGGCTGGACGTTCCGGTTGGCGTTGTCGCACAGATCAACGGACATAAGCCCAGCGCCATCGCCGAAAAACACTACCGTCGCCGCCCCATCGACATCCTACGGATGCACCACGAACGAATCGAGACATGGATTCTCGAAGAAGCGGGGATCAAATGGAGCAACTGAGGCTGACAGCCCTGCGAGACTTCGCCATCGAGTACCTACCTCGCGCTAAGCGAGTCAGCGCGCAGCCGCACGCAACGCACGACGCCTACCGTATCGCCCTGTACGGCGCTGCTGTGCTCAGCCACGGTTCACCCACCGCTTCCGCCGTCGAACTGGCAGCGGCCCGCCTACTGCGTACGGTAATGACCTTATCCGTCAACTGGGAAGGCGAGTACAAACTGACGCAGCGACAGCGCCATGAGCAGCAGCATGAAGCGATCAGCGCAGCGAACGATCTTTGCACCCTAACGGGCAAAACACTGACGTGGTTGGCTGACGCCTTCAAGGACGAACCGGCTCCGCCGCCCGACCCTGCACCAACCGAGAACGTGGAGACGCGCGACCCAGCGCCACCTACCCGCCGCCCTGCCCCACCTTCTGGGATCAACCTGAGCACGAAGGAAGCCGCCGAGTACCTAAACGTGAAAGAGCAAACGCTTCATAAGTGGGCAAGCACGGACACAGGCCCGCTCAAGCCGGTACGGTCCGGGATTCGCCGATTGGCCTGGCCGTCCGACGAAGTAATCCGACTCATGAAGGGCAAGTAGAGCCAACGAAAGCGCCCTAGGACGCACCAGAACGGCTCAGGAGGCGTTAAAAGACATAGGCAAGGGCCAGATTGCCCGAGGCTGGAACGGCGTCCCTACGACCCGCAAATCCTTCCGGCAGTCTCTACGCTGTTGTACTACTGAAGTGTTTCCTACTTGTTATAAACATGTAGCTATATTGCTATAGCTTTACTACTACTCTCCACACCACTTCTCCAAAGAATAAACCTAGTAGTAAGCTTTAGCATACAACATCTGTTGTATTACTCTTATAGCCTCGCTCCCTGCGGTCGCTCGGCCAGCTTAGCACACTTTTTTCTGGTGTCAAGTTAGGCACGCGGAGGGCATCTGATCTTGCGTGTTTGATCTGGGTCAACACACCGATCTAATGATGAAGTGAAGCTATAGCAATGGAAATACATCGCTCACAGTTGATCTATCGCAGAGCCATCTTACTGATGGCAGCTGTCGTACTAAGACGGACGCACGGCACGAAATACGCCGTCAGCCTGCTGGAAGAATACGGGTTCGACGCAGGCGTAATCGGCGAACTGCTGGAAGTGCCCGTATCTACGGTTGTCGAAAATGGCTCGTTTGCTTAACTAGCGCGTGTGTGCAAAACGTTTTTCTTTCAGCCGCCGATGTTCGGCACTACCTATTAGGTAGGTGAAACCTGCATCTGTCGCAGAGCGGGAAGCACTGGTGTTTGTATGCTACAGCCGAGATACATTACGTTACAAAATAGTTGACCAATTAGCCCTTGATTCGTGCTAGAAAAGCTTGACACCAGTGGCATATGGTGCTATAATGGAACATATGAAGGCCGGGAGGCATCAGCTCCGGCCTTTTTCCATTTCACAACCGATAACGTCGTTATCCAACCAATACTGGAGGATCAGCCATGTCTGAGACATTTGCAACAGCACCAAAATTCGGCGGGAAAGCCCGCGCCGATGATTATTATCGCCAAGTGAACGCGATCATTGCGACCCTGCGCCCTACAGCCAGCCAGCGAACGATTGCCGAGCACTTAAACAAGAGCGGGTTCACGACTCCGCGCAGTTTGCCTTGGGATCGGCAGCGCCTAGCCTGCTACCTTCGCAACACTCGCGTCTAACAACAACGAAAAGGAAATAACATGACCAAACCGAAAGCCACCCTATCGACCAGCGTACAGCCAGCTCCGGCAGAAGCCGCAGCGCCAGCGCCAGCGATGACCCCGGCAAGCATCACCACGCTTCCGCCAACCATCCGCCTATTCGGCGCAACCCTTCCGACCTTGGCCGAAATGATCGTCCACGCAAGGCTAGGATACGTGCTCGACATGATGGCACCCGTTGACCAGTTCGGGGCAGCAGGTACGATTAGCCTCTACATGAAGCTGGGTACACCGGAAGACAGTATCGTGAAGCAGGCGCAAGCTACCGTAGAAGCCGCAGCCGCGCAGCAGCGTTTGCAGTATGCGCATGATGTTCAGGAAGCAGCGCGACAGATGCTAGAAGACGATGCCAAGGCCAAGCGAGCAGCAGAAGTCGCCGCAGAGGTTGCCGCCACAAGAGCCAAGATCAAAGCCCTAGAAGCATCCCTGCAAGCCTGACCCTGCCTCTTGCCACCTGCAAGGGTGCGCATCCCACCAGCCCCAGCGCTGGATCATTAGTACAAACAACCCGCCGCGTACCGTCGCCCGTTAAAACGTCGAGCGCGCATTCGTCACGCCTGTACGCGGCCAACAACAAGGAAAACAGAATGAACAACACAAGTATCTACCGCACGCGTTCCCAGCACGTCACGACCGCTTCCGGCACCGTGCTACAACGGCGCTACGTCTACATGGAAGACGCGGCGTGGGAAGCCCTAACGCGACTCTGCATCACCCAGCATCGATCTGGAAGTCAGATACTCGCAAGCCTAATCAACATCGCAGCAGCCCACGTCGGCGACCGTACAGAGAAGCGTGATGAGCAAGCTAGCCCTCGTACAATCTGACCCAGCGCCGCAGGCTGAGGAAGCACCGAAGTACTCCCAAGCCGCACGAGAGCTGATCGCGGACTATCAAGCCGCCCTTGAGGCTGGGCGCTACTTCAAGCTGTACAGCGCGGACTCGCAGCATGCCCGGTTGATCTCTGGCGACTGCTACATGGAGCCGTTGCCGATGTCATTTCTGCCCGACGACTTCGCCGGTTTCTGCCGCGAGCAGGGCCGCACTCCGCCCAGCCCGCTTCCGAGTCCAACATACCTGGGCTGTCGACTTCAAACCGTTACCGGCACTATCTTCACCCCGAACGGTCCGCCGTTGGTACGTCCGAAGCGCTCTCGGCATCGGTATGTAAATACTTTCAGGCAGTTCGAGCCTGAGCACGCACCGCTCCCGCTGTCGCCGCACTTCCTGCTGCTGCTCGAAGCGATGTTCCCCGACCCAGCCGAGCGCCATACGTTCACGCAGTACGTGGCTCATATGTTCCAGCGGCCCGAAGAGCGTCCTTCGTGGCACCCGATGCTTCTATCCGTAACAGGTGCTGGGAAGGGCTTCATTTTTGACTCCATCCTGACTCCTCTTCTGTGCGGGCAAACACGTCTAGTGAAGCGCTATAGCGAGCTTACAGGCCGCTTCGCCAACGTCATGCGAGGTACGCTGCTGGTGCAGCTTGACGACTGCAAAAGCAAACGCGACGACCAGCAAACGCAGCTCAAGAGCTTGATGAGTGAAGAGCGAGTACTACTCGAAGAGAAGGGCTTGGCCGCTGGCATGGTAGCCACCTACACGCGCTTCTTCCTCGCCTCGAATGAGGAAGTGCCACTGGACATAGACGATACAGACCGCCGCTGGTGGATTCCCGCTCGTATGGGCTACTCACACGGCCTTACCGGCGACGAAGGCCGAAAAGAGCGGAAGAGCAACATCATCCAGCCACTCGCTGATTGGCTGAAGCTACCCGGCGCACTCGAAGCTATTCACGCCTATTTTATGGGCTACGACCTCGCCGGGTTCGATGCGAAGACCCCGCCAATGACAGAGACACGCCGCGAACAGATCGCCAAGTCCGTCACCGTTGAACAAGCCTTCGCGCTCGATTTCTTAACGGCACACGGTACACACGTACTCAAGTCCGAGGAACTAAGTGCAGCGTTCACGGAAGCAGGCATGACGAAGCCGGGGAATCAAGCGGTTGGCAAGCTGCTGGCGGATGCGGGCTACCGGCAAGAAGCCCTGTACGTGAGCGGCAAGAAAAGCCGCTGGTGGCTCCCTGTAGCGATGCCGAAGCACGAAGCGGAAGTCGTTCTGGCGCTACCCGCCGACTTCTAGCACGGACGCAGAACGGACGCGGAACGGACGCAGAACGGACGACTCTCCTATGAGGAACGGACGGAACGGACGAACTGCAAAGTACTACTCAATAATGCGCACTCGCGCCCCTGACAAGGAGAGATACAACATGCACGCATCAACACAATCGGCGTCGGAGCGCGCAGCGCTCGCCTTCTACGCCACCCTACCATTCCCGGTAGACCCGGCGCAGAGCTTCGCGCCTCATCTGCCGATTTACTACCGGGATGGAGCCGGGATCGAGCTGGAAGGCAGACCAGACGCGCTCTGCACTCAGCACCACACCTTCATCGAGTCCAAAGCCGGGACGCTCAACAACCACCGGGACAAGGCAAGTAGTCACTGGGCGCTACAGCAGGAATACACGCGCAGGATGCAGGACGGACGAGACAAGCCGTACAACTTCCTGACCGACTACTTCTACTGGGTCGATCCTGGCTTCCTGCACGACAACGCATGGAACCAGAGTCTTTTTAAGGTACTGGCCTTGCAAGCGCTGCACGGCTGGGAGCGGTACGTGGTTTGCTTCCAGCGAAACCCATCCGCCGCCGATGCCAAGCGTTACGCCGAAGCGGGGCTTGTCTTCTGCACGGAAGCCACCCTCAGCCAAATGCTAGGCGTGATCGACCTCGCCTCACACGGCTTCTACTACCCGTTCACGCTTCGAGCGCCGCGCAGCGGCTACAGCATCACCGTCAACCCAGCCCCCAATCCGGATTACGCGGGCTTTACACCGGAACAGATCACTAGTGCCAACCGCGCCAAGTATGAAGCAGTGGTAGCTGACGCTCGTGCGGCTGCGCAGGCTGACGACTGCTTCTAGAAGTTCAACGATTGTTTGCAGCAACTAAGGCTTGGATGGACTTCGCCGCAACCTGCAACTTCTTGCGTCTTGCAGCTTCTTCCAGTTTTGCGTCCAAAATGATTTCGATGCCCAGCTTCACAGCGGGAAACGCTGCAAGGCACTCGTCTTCAGATAGCTCGTGCACCCCTTTACTGAGGATGCCGTAAATTGCCCTGTTTTGAACAAGGAACTCAGGCAAGTACTTACTCAGCAAGAGGATCTTTTCGCCCATCCTTCCCCGCTCGTATTCTTCCTCGTTCCACCCTACATCATTTTTAGCGACTTGGTGGGCCTCTTCTACAAGAGTCTCGAAGACGCGCCTCAGGTAGACGAACGATCCCACTCCTACACCATGGGCGGCGAGACCGATTGCCTTCGTCAGCTCTCTAAAAATCGGCTTTGCCAATACATCCGCATACTGCTTAACGTCGTGCATGCTTAGGTCAGCAAGTGACGGGTACTGCCCAACCTTTTGCAGGGTACGAGTGAGCTTATCTACTCGTAGGTAGAACCGCAGTTGGTGGCTTGCGTTGCGTGTGCACTGAAACTCCACTCCCCAGTACATATAGTCAAGCCAATCGTTGAAATACTGTGGGCTTGCGACGTCACGGCTAAAAATGCTGTGCCCCTTGCAACCCGGGCAGTAGGAATCCATTGGTCCTCGGAAGTGAGTGATGGCAACCGCCTTCTTGTCGTCGGTCTCAGGAACGTTGATGCGCTCATATAGCGGGAATCCGAGGTAAAAATCGACCGGGGACGGTACAGACTCGGTAGACGGAGTAGCGCTAGGGGTCTCAGTAGTAGTCACAGTGTTTATGCCCAGTAGGTCGTTGGCGAAAAATGTAACTTTACCAAGATTTGGCTATTCTCGTCTATTAGGGCTCAAAACTTGTAAGAATTGAGCTACCCCGGAAACAGCTGAGTAGAGTAGGTCACAAGATACTTCACAAGAGTTCTGGACTAGGTCATAATAGAACCACTAACTTCTGAACCGAAAAGGATTAGCATGACCCAGATCGCCTACTATCGCGTTAGCAGCAACAGCCAAAGCATTGACGCTCAACGCGCTGCCCTGTCCAACGGTAGGACGCTCGACCGCGAGTTCATGGACGAAGGCGTGTCGGGTGCTGTTCCTGCTGCCAAGCGTCCCGGCTTCGCTGCCATGCTGGACTACGTGCGCGAAGGCGACGTGATCCATGTGTACGCTGTAGATCGCCTTGGCCGTGATGCCATCGACGTGCAGACCACCATCCGCGCCCTGCTGGCGAAGGGTGTAACGGTGGACGTTCGCGGGCTGGGCCAGATAGCACCGGGCGTCGGAGAACTGATCGTTGCCGTCCTTGCACAGGTTGCCGATATGGAGAGGCAGCGTATCAACGAGCGCACAGCATCGGGTCGCGAGCTGGCTAAAGCTACGCTGGCTGCTACCGGCAAGACCCACAAGGGCAAAGACAGCCTAGGCCGCAAGCCAAAAGCAGATGCAGTAGCCGTCAAGGTATGGAAGGAAGAGAAAAAAGCGTCGATCAGCGCCACCGCTAAACACTTCAAGCTGTCCGAATCGACCGTCAAGCGCTATTGCGCAGCCTGATACCGCTCAGACCGCCTAGGACGTTCTACAAGGCCACGATCCCGCCCGGTAGTGGTCAACCTCTCACCAGCGCCAGCGAACGGCGCAGAGCAATATTTCATCGGCGGCAGCGCCGGAAGTATTCCACCCCCGGCCTGTGCTCTACCAAGCGTTCGCCCTCCGAACTATCCAGTTCGCACCCCTGCCACGAGTGCTACGCGCAGCCCTCCAGATACTTTTCGGATTTAGGTTTAGGTATTTCCGTTCCCACCCGCTTGCCCAAAAATTTTTTGCAAGTTTTTCGTCTGGCTTCTGTAGTCGCGGAGTACCTTCCGTATTGCCGATTGGACACTTATCGTGTCAACGGCTACACTAACCCGACTGCTACTTTCCCCACCTCGACCCTACCGCCCCAGAAGGAAGCCATGAGTTCAGAAGCGTTTGTTATCCAGCCTCAGCAACGCCCCGTTCCAGCCGCTTTGAAGGCTGCTGTAACCGCTCTCGCCGTCACGTCCGTGGTGCTGGGTGCGCTCTACTATCAAGCTACCCGCGACATCGAAACCCAGAAGGCAACCGTAGCCGGTTTGCAGTTGGAGCTTGCCAAGGAAGTTGCACGCGCTGCCGAGCTCAAGTCAGACTTGAACGCTGCACGTACCGACGCCCAGACTCAAGCAACGAAGTCAGCCCAGCTTTCATCCGAAGTGCAAAGCAAAGAACAAGCTCTAGCAGCCGAGAAGTCCAAAGCAGAGTCCGTGCAGGCAGCGCTCGATCAGGAGAAGTCTCGCCTGCCGCCTGTACCATTCCGAATCGAGATGCGACGTTCTACGGTGGGACGTGGCCTTGTTGCAATGCTCACTAACACCTCAGCCATGCAACTCTCGGTTATTATGACAACCCGTAATCCGACAACTGAAGCTGAGAAGGAAAAGTCGCTTCAAGTCGCACCTGGCAGGAAGGTGGAGATTGGGCATCTCGAAGGCGTCCAGTTTGCCTCGGGCGATCAGATACGCTTACGTAGTTCCGGGTTTGAAGAGCTGCACTACACGGTCCAGTAAATACGCCCCTCGTCGCTAAAACGCAAAGTGGACTAGCCTTCCATGTAGACCTTCGTTAACTTATTGAACTCATCAGCAGAGGTACACTGACGAATTTCTCCAGTGGGGTTCGTCAAAGTACAGTGCGTCACTCGGTCGTCTTGGGACTCTCCTCGGGTTATAACCTGTCGAACGTAGTTCGCGACCTTTTTGTTTTCAAGAACGTTCATGATGCTGCTGAACTCGATGACGAGGTTGTTCCCGAAGAACTTACTTTCAACAGCAATTAGGCACCTGTTTAGTTTTGCGTTGTAGTGGTTCTCGTACGACGCAAGATCGTTCACGCGAAACTGCTGCTCAGCGAACCACTTCCGCGCTTCGTTCGCACACCGTTCCTGCTGGGCTAACGAAATAGCCTTGATTTGTTCCTCCGCAGCGGAAAGCCGGGTTTGTTGATCCTTGATGGTAGCCGCCTGCTGGCTTGCCAAGACTCCAAGGCCGGTTGCTGCTGCCAGTAGTAAAAGAATGATCGCACGCACTAATTGTCCTCCGATAACCGTTTGACAACATCATGCGACCACGAACGGCGAAGGGCAAGTAAAAAATGCTCAAAGTCAACGTAAAGCGCTTACAGTCCGCTTACACAGTCTCAGGACAACAGCTCTGCCACTGGAGTCACATCCAGAAATTGATCGCATCACGTTGAATTTAAAGGGAATTTTTGGCCTGCCCAGCTGGGTTCGAACCAGCGACCCTCAGCTTAGAAGGCTGATGCTCTATCCAACTGAGCTATGGGCAGTAAGCTTGGCAATGAACATTGCCGAGGAAATGAAAACGGGCCGTCGAAGACAGCCCGCGTTCGAAACGGTGGTCGGAGTACAAGGATTCGAACCTTGGACCCCCTGCTCCCAAAGCAGGTGCGCTACCGGGCTGCGCTACACTCCGATTGGAGACGATCATACGCCTCCGCCCCCGAAGCGTCAATGCAGGACGCTATGCCCTCAGACCTCGAAACGCGAGGCGATGCGCTTGGCCATCGATTCCGCCAGTTCGGCTTCCTTGGCCTCGACCATGACGCGCACCAGCGGTTCCGTGCCCGAGGGACGGATCAGCACGCGACCGCGTTCGCCCAGCTCGCCCTCGACGGCTTCCTTCTCGGCCACGATGGCCTGGTGTTTGGTCCAGTCGAAGCCCTGCTGCACACGCACATTGATCAGGGTTTGGGGGAACAGCACCAGGTCCTTGCAGCAGTCGGCCAGGCTCTGCTTGCCGCGCTTGAGGGCCGACAACACCTGCAGGGACGAGACGATGCCGTCGCCGGTGCTGTGCTTGTCCAGGGCCAGCAGGTGGCCCGAGCCTTCGCCGCCGAACAGCCAGCCCTTCTCCTGCATCATTTCCAGCACGTAGCGGTCGCCGACCTTGGCGCGTGCGAAGCCCACCCCCATTTCCTTGAACGCCAGCTCGAGCGCCATATTCGTCATCAGCGTGCCGACCGCGCCGTCCACCTTGCCGGTGGCCATGCGCGCGCGCACCATCACGTACAGCAGCTCGTCGCCGTTGTACAGGCGGCCGTTGGCGTCGCACATGATCAGGCGGTCGGCGTCGCCGTCCAGCGCGATGCCGAGGTCGGCCTTGTGCTCGACGACGGCCCGGGCCATGGCCTTGGGCGCGGTGGCGCCGACACCGTCGTTGATGTTGAAGCCGTCCGGTTTGGTTCCCAGCTCGATTACCTCGGCGCCCAGTTCATGGAACACGTGCGGGGCGGTGGCGTAGGCGGCGCCGTGGGCGCAGTCGACCACGATCTTCAGGCCGCGCAGGTCGAGTTCGTTCGGGAAGGTGCTCTTGCAGAATTCGATGTAGCGGCCCTGGGCGTCGCGCAGGCGGGTCGCGCGGCCCAGCTTTTCGGACGAGACGCAGCCCATCGGCTGGTCGATCGCTTCTTCGATTTCCAGTTCGACCGCGTCCGGCAGCTTGGTGCCGTGCTCGGAGAAGAATTTGATGCCGTTGTCCTGGAAGGGGTTGTGGGAGGCCGAGATCACGACGCCGGCCTGCAGGCGCAGGGCGCGGGTCAGGTAGGCGATCGCCGGGGTCGGCATCGGGCCGGCCAGCATCACGTCGACGCCGGCGGCCGAGAAACCGGCTTCCAGCGCGGCTTCCAGCATGTAGCCGGAGATGCGGGTATCCTTGCCGATCAGCACATTCGGGCGGCCGCTGGCGCCGGTGCTGCCCTTGGCCAGCACCTTGCCGGCGGCATAGCCGAGACGCATCACGAAATCAGGGGTGATGGGTCCTTCGCCCACCAGGCCACGTACGCCATCGGTACCAAAATATTTGCGTGCCATGTTGTTCTCTTGTTCTCTTCTATTCAGTTGTTGTGACAGCTGCGTTCCACACTTTCAGCGCATCCGCCGTCTCTGCGACATCATGGACCCGCACGATGCGAGCGCCATGCGCTACCGCAGCCAGCGCGCCGCCGAGACTGCCGGCCATGCGCTGCTCGACGGGACGCCCGGTCAAGGCGCCGATCATCGATTTGCGCGACAGCCCGGCCAGTACCGGCAGGCCCAGCTCGCGCTGCATGCGATTGATGCTACGAAGCAAAGTCACATTATGCTCGACAGTCTTGCCGAAGCCAAATCCCGGGTCAATCGTGACGCGGTCCCGCGCTACCCCGGCAGCCAGCACAGCCTCGACCCGCTCGCGAAGGAAGGCGATGACCTCCTCCACCACGTCATGGTAAACCGGCTGGGCCTGCATGTCCTGTGGCGTACCCCGCATATGCATGATGCATAGACCGCAATCGCTGTCCGCCACCGCCTCGATCGCGCCGGGCGCACGGAAGGCATTGATGTCGTTGATCATGTCGGCGCCGGCGATGATCGCTTCGCGCATCACTTCCGGCTTGCAGGTGTCGATCGACAGCGCATAGCCGAGCTCGCGCAAAGCGTAGATGGCCGGCATCACGCGCGCCAGTTCTTCCTGCACGGAAACGCTGGGCGAGCCGGGACGGGTCGATTCGCCGCCGATGTCGATGATGTCGACCCCGTCCTTGATCATCTGCTCGGCCCGCTCCATGGCGAATTCGAGGCCTTGGTAGCGGCCGCCGTCGGAGAATGAATCGGGAGTGACATTGAGGATGCCCATCACCAGCGGGCGCTGGGTGAGATCGTAGCCGAAACGGCCGCATTGCAAATACTGGCGCATAATGAAAAGTTAACGAAGTACAGAAAAAAAGACACCCCGCGGGGTGTCTTTCGTGAATGCCCTGCCTGGCGATCAGGCCGGTGCCGGGGCGTTGGTGGCTACGCCGCCCGAACCGTCGCCGCTCGACGGACGCTTGGTCAGCTGGACCGACTTCGGCGGAGTCGGCTCGCGGCCGGCCATGATGTCGTTGATCTGCTCGGCGTCGATGGTTTCCCACTCGAGCAGGGCCTTGGTCATCATTTCGACCTTGTCGCGGTTCTCTTCCAGCAGGCGGCGCGACAGCGCGTACTGCGTG
Source organism: Massilia sp. LXY-6 (assembly GCF_051233485.1). NCBI lineage: Bacteria > Pseudomonadati > Pseudomonadota > Betaproteobacteria > Burkholderiales > Oxalobacteraceae > Massilia > Massilia sp. LXY-6. The sequence goes on along the minus strand of NZ_JBKFGF010000016.1, from coordinate 23,896 downwards.
TCGAGGATCGAACGGATTTCGGCGTCGACCTTCTGCTGGGTTGCCTCGGAGATGGTTTTCACCGAGCCGCCGAAGAAGCCTTCATTCGCGTCGTCCTCGTACACCATCACACCCATGCTCTCGGACATGCCGAAGCGGGTGACCATCGAACGCGCCAACTTGGTCGCGCGGGCGAAGTCGTTCGAGGCGCCGGTCGACATCTGGCCGACGAAGATTTCCTCGGCAATGCGACCACCGAACAGGATCGAGATCTCTTCCAGCATCTTGTCCTTGTAGCCGGACAGGCTGTCGTGCTCCGGCAACTGCCAGGTCAGGCCCAGCGCGTAACCGCGCGGCATGATCGTGACCTTGTGCACCGGATCGGCCTTCGGCAGCAGCTTGGCGATCACCGCGTGGCCCGACTCGTGGTAGGCCGTGTTGCGGCGCTCTTCCTCGCGCATGACCATCGACTTGCGCTCCGGACCCATGAAGATCTTGTCCTTGGCATCCTCGAAGTCGCTCATCTCGACCAGGCGCTTGCTGCGGCGCGCGGCGAACAGGGCCGCTTCGTTGACCAGGTTGGCCAGGTCGGCGCCGGAGAAGCCGGGAGTGCCGCGGGCCAGGATGTCGGCCTTCACGTCGGTGCCGATCGGCACTTTACGCATGTGCACGTTCAGGATCTGCTCGCGGCCGCGGATGTCCGGCAGGCCAACCATCACCTGGCGGTCGAAACGGCCCGGACGCAGCAGCGCCTTGTCCAGCACGTCGGCGCGGTTGGTCGCGGCGATCACGATCACGCCGGAGGAGGCTTCGAAGCCGTCCATCTCGACCAGCAGCTGGTTCAGGGTCTGTTCGCGCTCGTCGTTACCGCCGCCCATGCCGGCACCGCGGTGGCGACCGACGGCGTCAATCTCGTCGATGAAGATGATGCAGGGCGAATGCTTCTTGGCGTTCTCGAACATGTCGCGCACGCGGGACGCACCCACGCCGACGAACATCTCGACGAAGTCGGAACCGGAGATCGAGAAGAACGGGACTTTCGCTTCGCCGGCGATGGCGCGCGCCAGCAGGGTCTTGCCGGTACCCGGGGGGCCGACCATCAGCACGCCGCGCGGGATACGGCCGCCCAGCTTCTGGAACTTGGTCGGATCCTTCAGGAAGTCGACGATCTCGGACACTTCTTCCTTGGCTTCGTCGCAGCCGGCGACGTCGGCGAAGGTGACCGTGTTGTTGGTTTCATCCATCATGCGCGCCTTCGACTTGCCGAACGAGAAAGCCCCGCCCTTGCCGCCGCCTTGCATCTGGCGCATGAAGAAGACCCAGACGCCGATCAGCAGCAGCATCGGGAACCAGGAAATGAAGACTTGCTGCAGGAAGGACGGCTCTTCCGGCGGCTTGACGTCGAAGCGCACGTTGTTGTCGCGCAGGTCGCCGATCAGGCCACGGTCGAGCATGGTCGCAGTGGTACGCACCTTGGTGTCGTCCTGGCGGGTTGCCGTGATGCTCGAACCCTCGATCACGACATCCTTGATCTTTTTCGCCTTCACATCATCGAGCAGCTCGGAATAAGCGATCGTCTTGCTGCCGCCCGCGACGCTGTGGTTGTCGAACTGCTTGAACAGCATGAACAACAGCAGCGCGACGACCACCCAGATGGCGGATTTGGAAAACATATTATTCACGAAAACTCCTCTGATGCGGACGCATCTTTTCCCATTGTTTCAAACACGGATTTTACCGCAATAAGCAGGCGGTGCCACGCACAGCTACCCGCGAAGCCCGCTCTTGAAGCCCGCTTTGAATCCTTACCTCGTCACTATAACGGTTTTTTATTTCCGACGCGCACGAATAACATCGCAGAAGCGGCAGGATGGCGTCAAGTGGCTTCAGCAAGACTTACCATCCGTTGGCTGATGTGTGGCTGTAGCCCCGAATATCAAGGGTAAAACCGTGAATAAATCCGCATTTTTCGCATTTTTCGCTAAGCCGGATTCTTGAGACCGCGGCCCAGCAGGAAAATTTCGGATGACTTATCGCGGCTGGCCTTCGGCTTGATCTGTTTGACCACTTTGAATTCGTCGCGGAAGCGTTCAAGATTTTGCGTAAAGCCCATGTCCTTAAAGCATTTTACTAACAATGCGCCGGACGGCTTGAGGTGCGCTTGAGAAAACTCAATAGCGATCTCAATCAAATCCTCCATGCGCGCCGAGTCCGCCGACGGAATACCCGACAGGTTCGGCGCCATGTCAGACAGCACCAGGTCGGCCTGGCGCCCGTCCAGGAGCTCGGCCAGCTGATCCAGCACGATGTCCTCGCGAAAGTCGCCCTGGATATAGTGCACATCGGCGATCGGCTCCATCGGCAGGATGTCCAGGCCGATCATCGTGCCCTTGATCCTGCCATCGTCGCCGCCGGCCAGCTTGCGCCGCGTGTACTGGCTCCAGCTGCCGGGCGTACAGCCGAGGTCGACGATCACCTGCCCCGGCTTGATCAGCTTCTCGGCCTCGTCGATCTCCTTCAGCTTATAGGCCGCACGCGCCCGGTAACCCTCTTTCTGTGCCAATTTGACATAGGGGTCGTTAATGTGGTCGTGTATCCAGTTTTTATTGAATTTGTTCTTGGCCATTCGCGTAAAATACTGCTTTTAATAGGTACATCAAAAAAGAACCATTATGATCAAACTTACACCGGCCGAGCGCGCAGCCCTCCGTGCGGAGGCCCACGGGCTCAACCCTGTCGTCATGATCGGCGAAGCCGGCCTGACCGAGGCCGTCATGAAAGAAATCTCGTCCAGCCTGGACGCACACGGCCTGATCAAGGTACGTGTGTTCGGCGACGACCGCGAAGCGCGCGCCGCCATCTACGAACAGATCTGCGAGGAACTGGAAGCGGCACCCGTGCAGCATATCGGTAAACTGCTGGTCCTGTATCGTCCGAAGAAGGAAGCCGTCAAGGAACGCTCGGTCAAGACCGGCAAGGGCATGCGCGAAGTCACCATCGTCAAGCCGAGCCCGAGCGGCACCAAGAAGCCCAGCGTCACCAAGGTTCTGCTCAAGGGGAATGAACGCGTGACCCAGGGCGGCAACATCAAGCGCGCCAAGACGCGCCAGGCCAGCACCAAGAAAACCGTGCTCAAGTGATGCGCACCGGTGACGCGCCGAACGCGCACCGCGTCAATGCAGACAACCGGGGCGCGCCCCGGTTTTTTTATCGGCTCTTCACCACCAGCATCGCGCCCAGCACGGATTCGAGCAGGTACAGCGCCTGCGACACCCCATGCAGGGCCGCGAACCTGCCCCACTGCGGCGACGCCCTCACCCCGGCCGGGCCGGCGGCTTCGCGGATCGCCGCCATCATCGGCTGCAGGCCCAGGTAGACCGCCAGGCTGCAGGCCAGCATGCCGCCCGCCAGCCAGAACAGCCAGCGCCGGCGCTTCGCATCGAGGTCGGTGGCGCGCCACGCCAGCACGGCCAGCAGCGGCGCCAGCGCGATCGACAGCCAGGCAAGGCGGGTCAGCATGATGCCGACCACCGTGCCGGCCTGGGTGCTGTCGAGGGCCGCGAACGCGCTCGGCGCGGCCAGGTAGCTGACCGCCCACACGCTGCCCGCCCACAGGCTTGCTGCCAGCAGGCGCAGGTTCGCCAGCATGCTCACATCCCGGCTCAGACGTAGCGGACTTCGAGGATCTCGTATTCGCGCGGGCCGGACGGGGCCTGTACTTCCACCACGTCGCCGGCGTACTTGCCGATCAGGGCGCGCGCGATCGGCGAGGTGACGGACACCTTGTTCTGCTTGAGGTCGGCTTCGTCCATGCCGACGATCTGGTAGGTCACTTTCTGGCCGCTCTCGAGGTCCTCGAGATCGACGGTCGAGGCGAACACCACGCGGCCTTCGGCGTCGAGGGTGCTCGGATCGATGACCTGGGCGGTCGACAGCTTCTGCTCCAGCTCCGCGATGCGGCCCTCGACGAAGGCCTGGCGCTCCTTGGCGGCATCGTATTCGGCGTTTTCGGACAGGTCGCCATGCGAACGCGCTTCGGCGATCGCATCGATCACGATGCGGCGCTCCTTGGTCTTGAGCTGATGCAGTTCTTCCTTCAGGAGTTCGGCACCGTATTTGGTCAATGGAGTGTTCATGGTCGTCTTTGTGGTGGGGCTCCACCCTGTTGCGTACGTATAGTAAAAGTGAAAACCACAGAGTCACGCAGCGCGAGCCGCGCGAACTCTGTGGTTCCAGGTACTTCTCTAATGCTTAGTGTAGTGTTTTATGCAGACCTTGTAAATCGTAGACCCGCAACTCGTCCAGCTGGCGCATGCCCTGCACCGCCGCTTCGGCGCCGGCGATGGTCGTGTAGGTCACGACGCGCGCCTGCAGGGCCGAGGTGCGGATGGTGCGCGAGTCGTTGATCGCGCTGCGCTTTTCCTCGACCGTGTTCACCACCATCGCGATCTCGTGGTTCTTGATCATGTCGACGATGTGCGGACGGCCTTCCAGCACCTTGTTGACCGGGGTGACCGGGATGCCGGCGGCGGCGATCACCGCGGCGGTGCCCTTGGTCGCCACCAGCGAGAAGCCCAGCGCCACCAGGTCACGCGCCACGACCACGGTACGCGGCTTGTCGGAACCCTTCACCGACAGGAACACGCGGCCCGAGCTCGGCAGGCTGATGCCGGCCGCCAGCTGCGACTTCACGAAGGCTTCGCCGAAGGTCATGCCGACGCCCATCACTTCGCCGGTCGACTTCATCTCGGGGCCGAGGATGGTGTCCACGCCCGGGAATTTCACGAACGGGAACACGGCTTCCTTGACGCTGTAGAACGGCGGCACGATTTCCTTGGTCACGCCCTGCTGTTCCAGGGTCTGGCCGACCATGCAGCGCGCCGCGATCTTGGCCAGCTGCAGGCCGGTCGCCTTCGACACGAAGGGCACGGTGCGGCTGGCGCGCGGGTTCACTTCCAGCACGTACACGGTGTCCTGGACCTTGCCGTCCACTTCGGCGCGCTGGATCGCGAACTGCACGTTCATCAGGCCGACCACGTTGAGGGCCTTCGCCATCAGCGAGGTCTGGCGCTTCAGCTCGTCGATGGTGTCCTGCGACAGCGAGTACGGCGGCAGCGAGCAGGCCGAGTCGCCCGAGTGCACGCCGGCCTGTTCGATGTGCTCCATCACGCCGCCGATGAAGGTGGTCTGGCCATCCGAGATGCAGTCGACGTCGACTTCGATGGCGTCGTTCAGGAAGCGGTCCAGCAGCACCGGCGAATCGTTCGAGACCTTGACCGCTTCGCGCATGTAGCGCTCCAGGTCGCGCTGCTCGTGGACGATCTCCATCGCGCGGCCGCCCAGCACGTAGGACGGGCGCACCACCAGCGGGTAGCCGATCTCGGTGGCCAGCGCCAGCGCTTGTTCTTCGGTGCGCGCGGTGCGGTTCGGCGGCTGGCGCAGGTCCAGCTTCTGCAGCAGCTGCTGGAAGCGCTCGCGGTCTTCGGCGGCGTCGATCATGTCCGGCGAGGTGCCGATGATCGGCACGCCGTTGGCTTCCAGGTCCAGCGCCAGCTTCAGCGGGGTCTGGCCGCCGTACTGGACGATCACGCCTTCCGGCTTCTCCAGTTCGACGATTTCAAGCACGTCTTCGAGGGTCAGCGATTCGAAGTACAGGCGGTCCGAGGTATCGTAGTCGGTCGACACGGTTTCGGGATTGCAGTTGACCATGATGGTCTCGTAGCCGTCTTCGCGCATGGCGAGGGCCGCGTGCACGCAGCAGTAGTCGAACTCGATGCCCTGGCCGATCCGGTTCGGGCCGCCGCCCAGCACCATGATCTTCTTCTTGTCGGTCGGGTTGGACTCGCACTCCTCGTCATAGGTCGAGTACATGTAGGCGGTGTTGGTCGCGAACTCGCCGGCGCAGGTGTCGACGCGCTTGTAGACCGGGCGGATGCCCAGCGCGTGGCGCTTTTCGCGCACGGCTTGCGGCGTGGTCTGCATCAGGAAGGCCAGGCGGCGGTCCGAGAAGCCCTTCTGTTTCAGCTTGTACAGCACCGGCTTGTCCAGGCTATCCAGCTTCTGGTGATCCAGCCACAGTTCGATGTCGACGATTTCCTTGATCTGGATGAGGAACCACGGATCGATCTTGGTCAGCGCATGCACTTCTTCCAGCGTGAAGCCCTGGGCGAAGGCATCGCCCACATACCAGATGCGCTCCGGTCCCGGCTCGCCCAGTTCCTCTTCGATCTTCTCGCGGTCGCGGGTTTTTTCGTTCAGGCCGTCCACGCCGACTTCGAGGCCGCGCAGGGCCTTCTGGAAGGATTCCTGGAAGGTGCGGCCGATCGCCATCACTTCGCCCACCGATTTCATCTGGGTGGTCAGGTGCTTGTCCGCGGCCGGGAATTTTTCGAAGGTGAAGCGCGGGATCTTGGTGACCACGTAGTCGATCGAGGGCTCGAACGAGGCCGGGGTCGCGCCGCCGGTGATGTCGTTGCGCAGCTCGTCCAGCGTGAAACCGACCGCCAGCTTGGCCGCGATTTTTGCGATCGGGAAGCCGGTGGCCTTCGACGCCAGCGCCGAGGAACGCGAGACGCGCGGGTTCATCTCGATCACGATCATGCGGCCGTCGGCCGGGTTGATCGAGAACTGCACGTTCGAGCCGCCGGTGTCGACGCCGATCTCGCGCAGCACGTTGATCGACGCGTTACGCATGATCTGGTATTCCTTGTCGGTCAGCGTCTGCGCCGGCGCGACGGTGATCGAGTCGCCGGTGTGGACGCCCATCGGATCCAGGTTCTCGATCGAGCACACGATGATGCAGTTGTCCGCCTTGTCGCGCACCACTTCCATCTCGTATTCTTTCCAGCCCAGCAGCGATTCCTCGATCAGCAGTTCCGAGGTCGGCGAGGCTTCCAGGCCGCGCTTGCAGATCGCTTCGAATTCTTCTTCGTTGTAGGCGATGCCGCCGCCCGAACCGCCCATCGTGAAGGACGGACGGATGATGACCGGGAAACCCAGCTCGCGCTGTGCGGTACGCGATTCGTCCATCGAGTGCGCGATGTAGGAACGCGCCGAACCCAGGCCGATCTTGGTCATCGCGTCCTTGAACTTGGCGCGGTCCTCGGCCTTGTCGATCGCTTCCGGCGAGGCGCCGATCAGCTCGACCTTGTACTTGTCCAGCACGCCGTTCTTGTGCAGGTCGAGCGCGCAGTTCAGCGCGGTCTGGCCGCCCATGGTCGGCAGGATCGCGTCCGGGCGCTCCTTCTCGATGATGCGCTCGACCGCCTTCCAGGTGATCGGCTCGATGTAGGTGACGTCGGCCGTTTCCGGGTCGGTCATGATGGTCGCCGGGTTCGAATTCACCAGGATGACCTTGTAGCCTTCTTCGCGCAGGGCCTTGCAGGCCTGGGCGCCGGAATAATCGAATTCCACCGCCTGGCCGATGACGATCGGGCCCGCGCCAATGATCAGGATGCTTTTAATGTCGGTACGTTTTGGCATTTATTTCTTCTCGGCAGAATTAGCTTTGGCCTGCATGAGGCTGATGAAACGGTCGAACAGATACGAAACGTCGGTCGGGCCGGGCGAGGCCTCCGGGTGGCCCTGGAAGCAGAACGCCGGTTTATCCGTGCGCTCGAAGCCTTGCAGCGAGCCGTCGAACAGCGAGACGTGGGTCACGCGGCAGTTGGCCGGCAGCGTCTCCTGGTCCACTGCGAAACCGTGGTTCTGGGAGGTGATCAGGACCTTCTTCGAATCCAGGTCCTGCACCGGGTGATTCGCGCCGTGGTGGCCGAACTTCATCTTGAGCGTCTTGGCGCCCGAGGCCAGGGCCATGATCTGGTGGCCGAGGCAGATGCCGAAGGTCGGGATGCCGGAATCGATCACCTGCTTCGTCGCTTCGATCGCGTAGTCGCAGGCGGCCGGGTCGCCGGGGCCGTTTGCCAGGAAGATGCCGTCCGGGTTCAGGGCCAGCGCCTCGGCTGCGGTGGCCTGGGCCGGCAGCACGGTGACCTTGCAGCCGCGTTCGGCCAGCATGCGCAGGATGTTGCGCTTGACGCCGTAGTCGAAGGCGACCACGTGGAATTGCGGATTGTCCTGCTTGCCGAAGCCTTCGCCCAGCTTCCATTCGGTTTCGGTGAACACGTACGGCTCCTTGACCGACACGACCTTCGCCAGGTCCATGCCGTTCAGGCCGGGGAAGGAGCGCGCCAGTTCGAGCGCCTGGGCTTCCGACGGTTCCACGCCCTGCTGGGCGGTGAGGATGGCGCCGTTCTGGGCACCCTTCTCGCGCAGGATACGGGTGAGCTTACGCGTGTCGATGCCGGCGATGGCGACCACGTTTTCCTGCTTCAGGTAGTCCGACAGCGATTGGGTCGAGCGGAAGTTCGATGCCAGCAGCGGCAGGTCGCGGATGATGAGGCCGGCGGCATGCACCTTCGAGGCCTCCACGTCGGCCGGGTTCACACCCTGGTTGCCGATGTGCGGATACGTCAGGGTGACGATCTGACGCGAATAGCTGGGGTCGGTAAGGATCTCCTGGTAGCCCGTGATCGCGGTGTTGAACACCACTTCACCGGTCGTGTGACCGATGGCTCCGATCGAATATCCTTTGAAAATGGTTCCGTCTGCGAGGGCCAGGATGGCTGGAACGGCTGGGCCAGAAAAAAATGGCGGCAAGGGCAACTCTCCAATAAGGTTGCCGTAGCCGCGCCACGTCAGACCGACCATGTTGCGCGGCAAAGCCGTTAGCTGCGCCTGCGCTCGGGGTCGTTATGAAGAAGGAGTGAGTGGGTAAGCGCTACGGCAGGTGAGTGATGGATAAACTTCCGAATTATAGCGCGAATACTCCTACGCGGCAATCGGATGCCCTAGCACTTACCTGCCGTTCCTTGCGGAAATTAAGCGCCCAGCGCGGCGATGCCGGCCTTGGCGATCTGCGCATCCTCGGTCGACTTCACGCCGGACACGCCGACCGCGCCGATGACGTGGCCGTCGACCACGATCGGCACGCCGCCTTCCAGCATGCCCTGCAGTTCCGGCGCGCTCAGGAAGGACATGCGGCCGTTGTTGATCATGTCTTCGTAGACCTTCGATTCGCGGCGGCCGAGGGCGGCGGTCTTGGCTTTCTGCGGTGCGATCTGCGACGAGATCGGCGCGGCACCGTCCATGCGCTGCAGCCACAGCAGGTGGCCGCCATCGTCGACGATCGAGATCACGACGTTCCATTTGTTGGTGACGGCTTCGTTTTCGGCGGCGGCGGCGATCTTCTTGGCGTCGTCGAGGGTCAGAAAGGGTTTGGTTTGCATTGTTGTCTTCCTATCGTGGTGGTTGTTATCGGTCGGCTCAGGGAGCCGGGCTCAATTGCATGGCCTTGAGCCTGGCCTTCAGTTGCGGCATGACGCTTGCTGCGGCCTGTTCGCCCGCCAGCACCGCCGTGTTGCGTCCGTTGAAATCGGCGCTGCCCATCGCGCCCAGGGCCGGGGTGATGACGATGTCGGCATCCTTCAGCTCGTGCTGGTTCAGGCGCTGCCCCATGATGGTAAAGGTCTGCATCAGGACGTCAAGCGAGCTGGCCGTGGCCTGGGCCTCGGTGGCACTGGAGATGTTGACGGCGATGATGAACTCGGCGCCCATCTCCTTCGCGAAGCGCACCGGCACCGGCGCCACCAGGCCGCCGTCCACGTAGCTGCGGCCGGCGATGCTCACCGGCTGGAACACGCTCGGCACGGCGGACGAGGCGCGCACGGCCATGCCGGTGTTGCCGCGCCTAAACAGGATCGGCTGACCGCTCCTGAGGTCGGTGGCGACCGCGCCGAACGGGATCTTCAGCTTCTCGATCGGCTGGTTGTGGACGGCCTTGTTGACGTAGGCCTGCAGGGCCTCGCCTTTCAGCACGCCCGAGGACTTGCTGAAGAACGGCAGCGCCCAGTCGGAGATCGACGCCTCGTCCATCTCCATCGCCATCTTCTGCAGCGTGAAGCCGTTATAGCCGTAGGCGTACATGGCGCCGACCACCGAGCCGGCGCTGGTGCCGACCACGATGTCGGGCACGATGCCCTGGGCTTCCAGGGCCTTGATCACGCCGATGTGGGCAAAGCCGCGCGCGGCGCCGCCGCCGAGGGCGAGGCCGATCCTGAGCTTGCGCGGGACCGGCGCCGGGGTGGGCGCCGCGGCGACCGAGGTGGCGGGCTGCGTGGGGGCGCTGCCGCAGCCGGCCAGCAGAAAGGCGCCGGCCAGGGCGGACAGCAGGGAGCGTCGAGACAACATCATCCGGGGTTTAAATCGGGTAAAAAAGCGATTGTAACCCGAGTCTGGATGAGGCTGATGTAGATAAGGCTTAAGCCGCGCGGCGCCTGCGCGGGGACGACGGTAGCGGCTTATCCCGGCAGGGACGTATTCGGCAGCACCGCCGTGAATACACTCCCCTGCCCCGCCTCCGAGGCGATGACGAGCTTGCCGCCATGCCGCAGCAGCACGTGCTTGGCGATCGCCAGTCCCAGCCCCGTGCCCTGGGTCTCGCGCGAGCGGCTCTTGTCGACCCGGTAGAAGCGCTCGGTCAGGCGCGAAAGGTGCTGCTCGTCGATGCCGATGCCGGTATCGGCCACCGAGAAGCGCAGATCGTTCGCGCCGCGTTCCCACGCAAGCTTGATGCTGCCGCCCTCCGGCGTATAGCGCACCGCGTTGATGGCCAGGTTACCGAAGGCGCTGCGCAGTTCGTCCAGGTTACCCATCACGTCCGGACCGTCGACCGTGACCTCGATGCTGTGGCGGCCATTCGACAGCGCGCGCGCTTCCAGCGCCACCTGCTCGACCAGGGTCTTGACGTCGACCCGTTCGCGCCTGAGCGGATACTCGTCCGACTCCAGGCGCGACAGGGTCAGCATGTCTTCGATCAGGCGCTGCATGCGCTGGGCCTGTTCCGTCATCAGCTTCAGGTGGGCGATGCGGGTCTTCTCGTCCATGCCCGGATCGGCCATTGCGATCTCGAGGAAGCCGACGATCACCGTCAGCGGCGTGCGCAGTTCGTGTGAAGCGTTGGCGATGAAGTCGCGGCGCATCGCCTCGATGCGCTCGGTCTCGGTCGCATCGTGCGTGACCAGGATCTGGCGCCGGTTCTCGAACGGGATGATCTGCACCACCAGCTTGCGGCCGCGGAACGCGAGCGTCAGCGGCTGCCCGTAGCGGCCCAGGATGATGTAGTCGATGAATTCCGGATGGCGGATCAGGTTCGTGACGCGGCGGCCCTTGTCCTTCTCCAGGGTCAGGCCCAGGTGGCGTTCGGCGGCCGGGTTGCACCATTCCAGAAACAGCACGTCGTCCATGATCGCCACCCCTTCCGGCAGCAGGTGCATGGCCTGGCGGAAGCGCGCCAGCCATTCGGCCAGCTCGTGCTGGTTGCGCTCGTCGTCGCGCCGCAGGCGGTACAGGCGCGCGAACACGTCGGCCCAGGCGCCCCAGCCATCCGGCAGGCGGCTGCTGTGCGGGTGGATCAGCCACTCGCCGAGCTGGTGCAGGTAGGCCAGCTGGACCACCAGCAGCGCCAGGGTGACGACCAGCGCCAGCGTGAGGCCGGCGGCGAGGCCGAACAGCCACCAGGCCACGCCGGCGGCAACGAAGACGAGGGTCAGGCGCAGCAGCGCCGGAACCCAGAACAGCAGGCGCGGATGCACGCCGGGCGGCGGCGCCGCGGGGGCATCCGGGGTGGCGCCGGGAGTGGTGTCGGGAGTGGTGTCGGGAGCGGCTTGCATGGCTTACTTCTCTTTCTCGCTCAGCATGTAGCCGACGCTGCGCACGGTTTTGATCAGCTTTTCGGCTTCCTTCAGCGCCTTACGCAGCCGCAGCACGTGGACGTCGACGGTGCGTTCCTCGACGGCCGAGGCGTCGCCCCAGACTTTATCCAATAACTGGCTCCGCGAGAACACGCGCTCGCGGTGGGCCATCAGGAATTTCAGCAGGCGGTATTCGGCATTGCCCATCTCGAGCTGGCGGCCGTCCAGGGTGACGGTGCAGCTGCCCGGGTCCAGCGTCACCGCGCCGGCCGAGAGCGGAGCCTCGGCCAGGTGCGGGCTCTTGCGCCGCAACAGTGCCTTGGAGCGCGCCAGCAGCTCGCGCGGCGAGAACGGCTTGGTGACGTAGTCGTCCGCGCCCGTATTCAGGCCGGCGATCTTGTCCTCTTCCATGCTCTTCGCGGTCAGCATGATCACCGGGATGTCTTGGAAGTCGCGGTCGCCGCGCAGGCGCGAGAGCAGCCGCAGTCCGCTCTGGTCGGGCAGCATCCAGTCCAGCAGCAGCAGGTCCGGGCGCGCATGCACGATGGCGTCCCAGGCCGCCGCCACGTTGGCGGCCGTGCGGATCTCCCAGCCGGTCTCGCGCAGCGAGTAGCTCACCAGCTCGACGATCGCCGGCTCGTCCTCGACGATCAGGACACGCGTGTTGGACGCCATCGTGTCAGCTTTCCCCGTGGCCCGCGAGGGCCGGTTTCGAGTGCCGGATGTCGCGCCCCTCGGCCACGTAGATCACGTATTCCGCGATGTTCTTGGCGTGGTCGCCGATCCGCTCGATCGCCTTGCCGACCCACAGCGTGTCCAGGGCCGGCGAGATGGTGCGCGGGTCTTCCATCATGAAGGTGATCATGTTGCGCAGGATGGTGCGGAATTCGAAGTCGATCTCGTCGTCGCGCGCGATGATCTGCAGCGCCTGCTTGCCGTCCAGGCGCGCGAAGGCGTCGAGGGCATCGTGCAGCATGTCGGCGGTGTTGCGCGAGATGGTGCGCACGATGTCGTAGTGATTGAAGCCGATCATGCCGCGCTCGTGCAGGCTCTTGGCGGTGCGCGCGATCTTGCTGGCCTCGTCGCCGATGCGCTCGAGGTCGGTGATCACCTTGATGGTCGCCATCACGGTGCGCAGGTCGTTGGCGGCCGGCTGGCGGCGCACGATCAGGTGGCTGCAGGCGTCGTCCAGCTGGACTTCGAGCTGGTTGACGGCCTGGTCGTCGGCCATGACCTTGTCGGCCTGCTCGGCGTTGCCGACGCGGAAAGCCTCGAGCGCCTCGTCGAACTGGGTCTCCACCATGCCGCCCATCAGCAGCACCTTGGAGCGGATCGCTTCAAGCTCTTGGTCGTACTGCTTGGATGAATGCTCGCCTACCATGTCATCAATTCCTATCGAATATCGTTATATTAGCTTGCCAGCCCACTTAACTTGTCAGCGCACCATTAGCTTCACAAGGGGCTCGACAACCGTAGCGAGCGGCTGCTGGGGTGGCCGAGAAGCGCAGCCATACTTACGGTATGGCGAGCATCGCAGGCCGGCCCAGCGGCCGCGCAGTAGGTTGTAGAGTCCCTCACCCAAAGCGACCGGTGATGTAGTCCTGGGTTTCCTTACGGGCCGGATTCATGAACAGCTGGTCCGTCTCGCCAAACTCGACCAGCTCGCCCAGGTACATATAGGCCGTGTAGTCCGAGCAGCGCGCCGCCTGCTGCATGTTGTGGGTCACGATGGCGATCGTGTAATCGCCCTTCAGCTCGCTGATCAGCTCCTCGATCTTCGCCGTCGAGATCGGGTCCAGCGCCGACGTCGGCTCGTCGAGCAGCAGCACGTCCGGTTTGACGGCGACGCCGCGCGCGATGCACAGGCGCTGCTGCTGGCCGCCCGACAGCGAGAGTCCGCTCTTGTTCAGCTTGTCCTTCACCTCAAGCCACAGCGCCGCCTTCTTCAGCGCCCACTCGACGCGCTCGTCCATCTCGCCCCGCGACAGGTTCTCGTACAGGCGCACCCCGAAGGCGATGTTGTCGTACACCGACATCGGGAACGGGGTCGGCTTCTGGAATACCATGCCGACCTTCGCGCGCAGCATGTTCACGTCCACGCCCGGCTCCAGGATGTTGCGGCCGCGGTAGAGGATCGATCCTTCCGCGCGCTGGCCCGGGTACAGATCGTACATGCGGTTCAGGGTGCGCAGCAGGGTCGACTTGCCGCAGCCCGAGGGGCCGATGAAGGCCGTGACCTGCTTGTCGTGGATGTCGAGGCTGACGTTCTTGAGGCTCTGAGTCTTTCCGTAGTAGAAGTCCAGGCCGGAGATCTCGATGGTCTTGGTCTTCGGCTTGGTCATGGGTGCGTTCACGGCGGCTTGGTTCATCATGGTCCGGTTTAAATCTCTTTATTGCGGGTTCTTCTGGCGGAACAGGGTCCGCGACAGGATATTCAGGGCCAGCACGCTGAAAGTCACCAGCAGGGCCGCGCCCCAGGCGAGCGACTGCCAGTCTGCGTACGGGCTCATGGCGAAGCGGTAGATCACCACCGGCAGGTTGGCCATCGGCTGGTTCATGTCGGCCGTGAAGAACTGGTTGTTCAGGGCCGTGAACAGCAGCGGCGCGGTCTCGCCCGAGATGCGGGCCACGGCCAGCAGCACGCCGGTCACGACGCCGGCCTTCACGGCGCGCAGGCGCACCGTGGTCGCCACCTTCCAGCGCGGCGCACCGAGCGCGAAGGCCGCTTCCAGGAGGCTGTTCGGCACCAGGTGCAGCATGTTGTCGGTGGTGCGCACCACCACCGGTATCGCGATCAGCGACAGCGCCAGCGTGCCGGCGTAGCCCGAGAAGTGGCCCATGCGCGGCACCAGCAGCGCGTACACGAACAGGCCGATCACGATCGAGGGCGCCGACAGCATGATGTCGGTGACGAAGCGGGTGACGGCGGCGAACTTGTTGTTCTGGCCGTACTCGGCCAGGTAGATGCCGGCCAGGATACCGACCGGGGTGCTGACGAGCGTGGAGAGTCCGACCATCAGCAGGCTGCCGACGATGGCGTTGCGGATGCCGCCCTCGCTGCCCGGCGCCGGCGTGTCCAGCGCGAACAGGGTGTGCGAGAGCGCGCCGAAACCGTGCACCAGCAGGGTGAACAGGATCCAGGCCAGGAAGCCCAGGCCGACGACCATGGCCAGCACCGACAGCGCGATGCCGACGCGGTGGCCGAGCAGGCGGCGGCGGTAGACGGGGTTCACGACACCTTCCATTATTTTGCTCCTTCTTTGCGGGACATCCCCAGCAGCATCAGTTTGGCGGCCGACAGCACGATGAAAGTGATCGCGAACAGGATCAGGCCCAGCGCGAACAGCGAGGACACGTGCAGCGGCGAGCTGGCTTCGGCGAACTCGTTGGCCAGGGTCGAGGAAATGGAATTACCGGCCGCGAACAGCGACCACGAAAGTTCGTTGGCATTGCCGATCACGAAGGTGACGGCCATGGTCTCGCCGAGCGCGCGGCCGAGGCCCAGCATCACGCCGCCGACCACCCCGGTACGGGTATAGGGCAGCACGACCTTGCGCACCACTTCCCACTTGGTACAGCCAAGGCCGTACGCCGATTCCTTCAGCACCGCGGGGACGATCTCGAACACGTCGCGCATCACGGAAGCGATGAAGGGGATGATCATCACGGCCAGGATCAGGCCTGCCGTCAGGATGCCCAGACCCATGGTCGGGCCCTGGAACAGCGGCCCGATGAGGGGCAGCACGCCGAGGGTCTTTTTCAGCAGCGGCTGGACGTGGTCGCCGAACATCGGCGCGAACACGAACAGTCCCCACATGCCGTAGATGATGGAAGGGACGCCGGCCAGCAGCTCGACCGCGGTACCCATCGGGCGGCGCAGCCAGGCCGGGCAGATCTCGGTCAGGAACAGCGCGATGCCGAAGCTGATCGGCACCGCCACCAGCAGCGCGATCAGGGAAGTCGCCAGGGTGCCGGTGATGGCGATCAGGGCGCCGAACTGGTCGTTGACCGGATCCCACTCGTTGCGGACGATGAAATGAGCACCGAATTCGCGAAACGCCGGAACGGCACCGACCGCCAGCGAAGCGATGATGCCGACCAGCACCAGCAGCACGGAGGCCGCGAACAGCAGCGTGATCTTGTGGAAGAAGAAGTCCTGGATGCGCTGCTTGCGCATGGTGCGGCGCAGGCGGGCAGCGCCGGCGTCATCGAGGAGGGCCTGCTGGACGGCGGCGTCGGCGGTGGTAGCGGTTTGCGCGCTCATTTCTTTGTTCACTATGTACACCTCGTACGCCGACCCCGCGAAGGCAAGGACCCATGCCGAGCACCCGGAATCGGCTCGGCATGGGCCCCGCCTGCGCGGGGCCGACGTGCATAAGTTATCGACTTACCAGATTGCCTTGCCCGAAGCGTCCTTCATGTTGGCCTTCCAGGCTTCCTCCACCAGCTTGGTGACGGCGGCCGGCATCGGCACGTATTCCAGTTCGGTGGCGGCGGCGCCGCCGTTCTTGAAGGCGTAGTCAAAGAACTTCAGGACTTCCTTGCCCTTGGCGGCGTCGGCCTGCTGCTTGTACATCAGGATATAGGAAGCACTGGTCAGCGGCCATGCATTCTTGCCCGGCTGGTCGGTCAGGATCACGGCCATGCCCGGTGCCTTGGTCCAGTCGGCATTCGAGGCGGCGGCCTTGAAGGCGTCGTCGTCCGGTTGCAGGAAAGCGCCGTCGCGGTTCTTCAGCTGGGTGTGGCTCATCTTGTTCTTCTTCGCGTAGGCCCACTCGACGTAGCCGATCGAACCCTTGATGCGCTGGACGTTGGCGGCGACGCCGTCGTTGCCCTTGCCGCCCACGCCGGTGGCCCACTTGACCGCGGTGCCGGCACCGATCTTCGACTTGAAGTCCTGGCTGGTCTTCGACAGGTAGTCGGTGAACACGAACGAGGTACCCGAGCTGTCGGCGCGGTGCACGACGGTGATGTCCTCGGCCGGAAGTTTCACGCCCGGATTCAGGGCGGCGATGGCGTGATCGTTCCACTTGGTGATCTTGCCGAGGTAGATATCGGCGACGACCGGGCCGGTCAGCTTCAGCTGTCCCGGGGCGATGCCATCCAGGTTCACCACCGTGACCACGCCGCCCATGATGGCGGGGAACTGGAACAGGCCTGCCTGGTTCAGTTCATCGGCCGGCAGCGGCATGTCGGACGCGCCGAAGTCCACGGTCTTGGCCTTGATCTGCTTGATGCCGGCGCCCGAGCCGACCGATTGGTAATTGAGGCCGTTGCCGGTGGCCTTCTTGTACATCTCCGCCCATTTGGCGTAGATCGGGTACGGGAAGGTCGCGCCCGCACCGGTGATGTCCGCTGCCAGGGTCGCGGTGCTCGCGACGGCGGCCGAGGTGCCGATGATCAGGGTTGCCAGCAGTTGCTTCATGCGCATATCAGGTCCTTGGTTACTTGGTTAAGGGTGTGACACGGTGTTCATGCTATGCAGTGTAGGGCGTAAATATGACGGCTTTATGACATGGCGGTCACGCCTGTATAGACGGCTTTTTGCCGGTTACGAAACACGGGAAAAGCGCCTTGTAAATACGCAGGGGTCTGCTACCGTGAAGGTGTCGGTGTTGATTGGAGGGCTTGTACAGTGCGAGCATGCCACGCCAGCGAAGCATGCGGAATCATCGGGGAGGACGCGCCGAAAGGCGTGTGAAGTCCATGTTAAGCTTGATTGTGACAGGAGTGCTGGCTGGGATTGCCGGGCTGGTGATCTTCGAAGCCATCTGTGAAGGACACGGTTGCTCCGGAAAGTTGCGGGACCGTTATCACGAATAGCGGGACAGGTTGGAAAGCCTGATAAAACGAAAGCGGCGAGGCCCTCCGGACGCTCGCCGCTTGCCGCTTTCGGAAACGAGATGACTAGACAGGTTAGCGCAGGAAGCGCGAGAGCTGGGTCATGGCATTCAGGTCCAGGTTCAGGAACTGGAAGCCGGCCTTGAATTCGCCGGCGCTGAAAATGCAGTAGATGACTTTCGCGCGCGCCGCGATCGGTGTCAGCTTGCCTTCGACCAGCAGGTCGAAGCCGACATGCCCCGTCTGCCCCAGCTGCAGCGGATGTTCCACCGTGATGCTGACGCCGTTCGAGCCGACGTCCGAGGTCCGCCCCGGCATCGGCGCCATGCCCTCCATCGCGATGACCGCCCTCACCTTCACGATCTTGCGTGCCGATTGCCTTTGATCTGTCATACCGCCTTACCTTGCTACCTGATATCAAACAAGGCAGGGATTATAAGGCTTCAGTCCAGTTCGCGCAGTTTGTTGAAGGCTTCGTCGATACGCTCGACGGCGACCACCGTCATGCCCTCGATTTTCTGCTTCGGCACGTTGGCCTTCGGGATCATGGCGATCGAAAAGCCCAGCTTGGCCGCTTCGCGCAGGCGTTCCTGGCCACGCGGCGCCGGGCGGATCTCGCCGGCCAGGCCCACTTCGCCGAACACCACGAGGCCGCGCGGCAAAGGTTTGCTGCGCATCGAGGAATTGATCGCCAGGAGGACCGCCAGGTCGGCCGCCGGCTCCGCGATCTTGACGCCGCCGACCGCGTTGATGAACACGTCCTGGTCGAAGGCGGCGATGCCGGCATGCCGGTGCAGGACCGCCAGCAGCATCGCCAGGCGATTTTGTTCCAGGCCGACGGACAGGCGGCGCGCATTGGGGAGGTGGCTGGTGTCGACCAGTGCCTGGATCTCGACCAGCAGCGGCCGCGTGCCCTCCTGGGTCACCATCACGCAGGAACCCGGCACCTGGCTGTCGTGCTGGGACAAGAACAGGGCCGACGGGTTCGACACCCCTTTCAGGCCCTTCTCCGTCATCGCGAACACGCCCAGCTCATTGACCGCGCCGAAGCGGTTCTTGATCGCCCGCACCAGGCGGAAGCTGGACTGGGTATCGCCCTCGAAATACAGCACGGTGTCGACGATGTGCTCCAGCACGCGCGGGCCGGCCAGCGCGCCCTCCTTCGTGACGTGGCCGACCAGGATGATGGTGACGCCCGTCTGCTTGGCCACGCGCGTGAGCTGGGCCGCGCACTCGCGCACCTGGGACACCGAGCCCGGCGCCGAGGTCAGCGCATCCGAGTACAGGGTCTGGATCGAGTCGATGACCGCCACTTCCGGCTTGACGTCGGCGAGCGTACCGAGGATCTTCTCGAGCTGGATCTCGGCCTGCAGCTTCAGGTCCTTGGCGTCCACGGCCAGGCGCTTGGCGCGCAGGGCGATCTGGGCGCCGGATTCCTCGCCCGACACATATAAGGTGTTGCGGGTCGCGGCCAGGTTAGCCAGCGCCTGCAGCAGCAGGGTCGACTTGCCGATGCCGGGGTCGCCGCCGATCAGCACCACGCCGCCGGCCACCAGGCCGCCGCCCAGCACGCGGTCGAATTCCTCGATTCCGGTGCCGAAGCGCGGCACGTCGATCGCCTCGATGTCGGCCAGCGACAGCACCGGCGCGGTCTGCGCCAGGCTTTTATGTTGATGCGCGGTCTGCGACATGCGATTCAGGCCGGCGGTCTCGACCTGCTCGGTCATGGTGTTCCATGCCTTGCAGTCGCCGCACTGGCCGGTCCAGCGGCTGGCCACGCTGCCGCAATCGTTACAGACGAAACTGGTACGGGATTTTGCCATTGCTTTATATATGGGGTTAGTCGGTGCCGACGCGGCCTTCGCTCACGCGTACGCGCGGCGCCAGGGCGCACATCAATTCATAGCCGATCGTGCCGGCCCCCTGCGCTACCTCGTCGACCGGCAGGCCGTCGCCCCACAGGGTGACCTTGCTGCCCACGCGCGCGTTGGCGACCGGGGTCAGGTCGACCGTCATCATGTCCATCGACACCCGGCCGACCAGGGCCGTGCGCACGCCGTCCACCAGCACCGGCGTGCCCTGCCCGGCATGGCGCGGATAGCCGTCCGCGTAGCCGCAGGCGACCACGCCCACCGTCATGGGAGCATCCGCCACGAAGCGGCTGCCGTAGCCCACGGTGTCGCCGCGCTCCAGCCGCTGGATGCCGATGATCTCGGATTTCAGCGTCATGGTCGGCAGCAGCCCGTAGGCATCGGCCGAGACGCCGCCGCCCGGGGTGCCGCCATACAGCATGATGCCAGGGCGGACCCAGTCATTGTGCAGCTCCTTGGCCAGGGCCGCCTGGTGCAGCACGCCGCCGGAATTCGACAGGCTGCGCTGGCCCTCCAGCCCCGCCGCCCCCTCGCGGAAGCGGCGCACCTGCTCGGCAATGGAGAGCCGCGGGTGTTCCAACTCGTCGGCGTTGGCGAAGTGGGTCATCAGGGTGATGTTGCGGATGCCGGGAATCGCGCGCAGGCGCTTGTACGCCGCCGCATAGTCGTCGGGCCGGAAGCCGAGCCGGTTCATCCCCGTGTTCATCTTCAGGTGCACGTCGATCGGACGGTACAGCTGGGTGTATTCCAGCATCTGGACCTGTTCGATGCAGTGGACCGCGCTATTGATATTGTGCTCGGCCAGCAGCGGCACGTCGGAGTCGTCGAAGATCCCTTCCAGCAGCAGGATCGGCTTGACCCAGCCCAGCTCGCGCAGGCGCAGCGCGTTCTCGGTTTCGATCAGGGCCAGGCCGTCGGCCTCGGCGAAGCCGCGCATGCCGCGCTCCAGGCCGTGGCCGTAGGCATTGGCCTTGACCACCGCCCACACCCTGGCCGTGGGCGCGCAGGCGCGCGCGCGGGCGAGGTTATGCTGCATGGCGTCGAGATGGATGATGGCGTGGAGCGGACGTGGCATGGGCGAAAGATGGGGTCGAAACCGGCGAACGGAAGGGCTATTTTAGCGCCAACCGGACTCCCTGCTGTTGAAATGGCGTGTTGTCGATTTCTTTGGGCTGGCGGCCTTTCATGGTATAAAGCAACCCACACTAGTTTTTAGAACGTCTCGAATGAATCGTGGTTTTTATACCATCATGGCGGCGCAGTTTTTCTCGTCGCTGGCGGATAACGCATTGATTTTCGTTGCGATCGGCCTGCTGACGGCGATGAAAGCCCCGCCTTCGCTGACGCCCCTGCTGAAGCTGTCGTTCGTGCTGTTCTATGTCCTGCTGGCCGCGTTCGTCGGCGCGTTCGCCGATTCGATGCCCAAGGGCCGGGTGATGTTCATCGCCAACCTGATCAAGGTATTCGGCTGCACGCTGATCTTTTTCGGCGTCCATCCGCTGGTCGCCTGCGCGGTGGTCGGCTTCGGCGCCGCCGTGTACTCGCCGGCCAAGTACGGCATCCTGACCGAACTTCTGCCGCCTGAAAAACTGGTCGCGGCCAACGGCTGGATCGAGGGCCTGACCGTGATGTCGATCATCCTCGGCACCGTGATGGGCGGCGCGCTGGTGAGCACGCATGGCGGCGCCTGGCTGATGTCGCTCGACTTCCCCGTCATCGATACCGGCATCGACACTCCGGTCAAGGCCTCGCTCGCGGTGCTGATCGCGGTGTACGTGCTGGCCGCCCTGTTCAACCTGCGCATCCCCGACACCGGTGCGCGCTACGAACACCAGGAGCGCAATCCGCTCAAGCTGATCGCCGACTTCGCCGAATGCTCGGCCACGCTGTGGAAGGACAAGCTGGGCCAGATCTCGCTGGCGGTGACGACCCTGTTCTGGGGCGCCGGCGCGACCCTGCAGTTCATCGTGCTGAAGTGGGCCGAGCGCTCGCTGCACATGAAGCTGGACAAGGCCAGCACCCTGATCGGCGTGGTCGCGATCGGCGTGGCGGTCGGCGCCGCGATGGCGGCCAAACTGATCCCGCTGCGGAAATCGCTGACCGTAATTCCGCTCGGCATCATCATGGGCATCGTCGTGATGGGCATGACGCTGGTGTACTCGGTGTCGGTCGCCGTGCCGCTGCTGCTGATCATCGGCCTGCTGTCCGGCTTCTTCGTGGTGCCGATGAACGCCCTGCTGCAGCACCGCGGCCACGTCCTGATGAGCGCCGGTCACTCGATCGCGGTACAGAACTTCAATGAGAACCTGTCAATCCTGACCATGCTGGCCGTGTACGCCATCATGATCACGCTGAACCTGGACCTGAACGTCATCATCGTCCTGTTCGGCTTCGCCCTCGCCGGCCTGATGTACATGATCGGCCGCCGCCACGCCGCCAACCAGCGCGAGCACGACTCGCTGGCGCTGATTGGCGAGCACAAGCACTGACCTGCCTCAAACCGGGGTCAGACTCCGGTTTTTGGCAATTTCCCTCGCGCTTCACTATCTCGCCATTCGTGGAATATGTCTCGTCGCTGGGCGCTTGTTCCCTCAAATCCATTTCCAAAATTCGGAGTCTGACCCCGGTTTGAGAAAGATCACGGGTGCAGGCGGGCGCCGGCGCGTTCGCGCCAGTCGTCGGGGACGATGAAGCCGCGCTCGGTTTCGACGATGGCACCCAGGCCGCTGCTGCGCTCGTCGCGCACCACCGCCACCAGCACCGGCGTGCCCGAGGCCGCGAAGTGGTCTTCCAGCTCGGCCACCAGCTGGGCGCGGTCCAGCATCCAGGTGGCGGACGCGGCGCGGAACGGCGCCAGCCATTGCAGGCGCGGCAGGATCAGGAAGCGGTCGGCGTCCATCCGCTCCAGCTCGGACAGCGCGCACCAGAAGCCGCGGCAGTGGCCGGCGGCGATGCCGTTCATCGCAAAATACGTCCCGGCCGGATAGAACAGCCAACCCTTCACCAGCGCGCGCGCAGCCACCACCGGCCGCGGCAGCACCTCGCGGGCGGCCGGGTGCGACCCGAGCTGCAGTTGGCGGTCGAACACCTTGCGCATCTTGCGGCCCAGGCTGTCGGCCAGGTTGGGACCGACGAAGCTGTCGAAGCTCGATGCGATGTCGCCATGCACCTCGCCCTGCAGCAGGTAGAACTTGGTGGCGAACTCGATGTGCTCGACGCCCTCCGGCCCGGCATCGAGCAGGAAGTCGAATTCGCCGATGGTGGCATCGCGCCCGGCCCGCACCTGCACGCCGTGCGCCACCAGCCTGCCCTGCTGGGCGAAATAGAAGGCCAGCAGCTTTTCGGCGTACAGGCCGAGGCGGGTATGCACTTTGGCGCCGAGGGCGGCGTCGAGTGCCGACGGATCCCGGTCCAGTCCGAGCAGCCAGCGCTCGGTCTCGGGTGTCATCGGGCCGAGGGTGGCGATCCTTCCTTCCCAGTGCGGGTCGTGGATGTCGAGCAGGTCGGGCGCGTCCAGCAGCCAGGCCAGGGCGCGCACCCGCGCGCGCCGCAGATGGCTCCAGCGGCGTTCGAAATACGACTGGTAATTCTCAGCCGCCGCGGGCACCTGGCGTTCCACCAGCGGATCCACCCGCCGACCGCGCCCGGCACAAATCGGCCCAGGCCAGGGCCTTGTCACCGCCGCGCCGCAGCAGCTCGCCCGGATGCAGGGTCGCCACCAGGGTCGCCCCGGCGCCTTGCAGCGGATACGCCTTGCCGCGCACGCCGGCCAGCGGCTCCGCCAGCGGGCGCCCGAGCAGGGTGTTGGCCGCGATCTGCCCCAGGGTCAGCACGGTGCCGGCGCCGGTGAGCGCGAGTTCGCGCTCCAGGTAGGGGCGGCAGGCCGCCGCTTCCTCGGGCGTGGGCGCGCGCTCGCCGCCGCCGGAGGTGGTCGGGCGGCACTTGATCAGGTTGGTGATGTAGACCTCGCGCTCGCGCGACAGCTCCACCGCCGCCAGCATGTTGTCGAGCAGCTTGCCCGCATCGCCGGCCAGTGGAATGCGGGCCTTTTCATCGGCAGCCGTCGAGGCGCCGGCCGCGACCAGCCAGCGCGCCTTCTTCGCCCCCGTGCCCGGTACCGGCGCGCGGCCGTCGCGGCAGGCACTGCAGCGGCGGCAGGCGGCGATCGCCAGCTGCAGCTGGTCCCAGTCCATTTGTGCGATCTCTTCGGGCGTGGCGTCGGCCGGCAGCGCGGCGTCGTCCCAGGCCAGGTCTTCGGGCGGGACCGGCGCCAGCGCCGATACCGACTGGGCGACCGGCTGCAGCGGGCGCGGGCCCTGCTGCCGCGGCGGCGGCGCGGACGGAGCCG
Source organism: Massilia sp. LXY-6 (assembly GCF_051233485.1). Lineage (NCBI taxonomy): Bacteria > Pseudomonadati > Pseudomonadota > Betaproteobacteria > Burkholderiales > Oxalobacteraceae > Massilia > Massilia sp. LXY-6. The sequence goes on along the minus strand of NZ_JBKFGF010000016.1, from coordinate 107 downwards.
GGGCCGGCTGCGCGGCCGCCGATGGCGTCAGCGGCGGCGCGGACGGAGCCGGCGCGGCATCGGCGAACGCATCCTCGGCCACATCCTGCTGCGCCGGCGCCGGCGCC
>NZ_JBKFGF010000015.1:0-94653 GCF_051233485.1 Massilia sp. LXY-6 | reverse complement strand
CGGCGCCGGCGCCGGCACGGCCACGGCCGGAGCCTCTACGCCGGCCTCCTCATCCACCGGAGCTGCCTGCGCAGCCTCCCCGGCCGGCGCATTCCGCAGATGCCACAGCGGCGCAATCCCCATCTCCGCCAGGAAGACGGCGTCGCGTTCGGCAAACCCGTTCATAGTGCAAACCTCATCACGATCGCATCCTCGCGCTGTCCCTCATGGGCTGGATAATACCCCTTGCGACGCCCGATCTGTGTGTAACCGTAGCGTTCGTACACCTGCAGTGCGCGCGCGTTCGACGGCCGCACCTCGAGCAGGATCGAGCCCATGCCCTTTTCGCGGGCGCGCGCGGCGATCCGGTCCAGCAGATAGCGGCCCAGGCCCCTGCCCTGGCGCCCGGCGCTGACGGCGACGTCCAGCAGGTGGGCCTCGTCCACCGCGTGCATGAGCAGGAAATAGCCGGCCAGCGCGCCTTCATCCGGCTCGCGCAGCACCCAGGCGTCGTAGCCGCTGGCCAGCGAATCGACGAAGTTGCCGCGGCTCCAGGGATGCGGGAACACGCTCTTCTCGAGCGCGTAGACCTCGTCGATGTCGGCCACCACCATCGGCCGCAATTCCAGGGCGGCCTGCTCCAGCGCTGCGCTCATCAACCGGCTGCCTTCGCCGCGTTGATCGCCTGGCGCTCGGCGCTGGTGTAGGCGACCTTGTTGCGCAGGTAGATCGGCTGGGCCTGGTCGGCCGGAACCGCCAGGCCGGCGGCCAGCGCGACCGCGCCCAGCAGGGCGAGTTCGCGCGCATGCGGCAGCACGTCGCCGAGGACGTTCGTCGCAAAATCCTTGCCGGCGAAAGCGTCCGGATAGGCCGCGAAGCCGTTGCCGCAGGCGGCCAGGCCGTCGGCGGGCAGCGGCGCGACGTCCTGCGGCGCACACAGGGCCGGCGCCGATACCTCCAGCCAGGAGCCCGCCGCGTAGCGGTACTGGGCCCAGTAGACTTCGCCCATGCGCGCGTCCAGCACGGCCAGCACCTCGGTCGCGCCGGTACGGGCGCGGCAGGCCTCGGCCATCGCCTCCAGGGTCACCATCGGCAACACAGGCAGGCCGGCGCCGAAGGCCAGGCCCTGGGCCACGCCGCAGGCGGTACGCACGCCGGTAAAGGAACCGGGTCCGGCGCCGAAGGCGATGGCGTCGCAGTCGGCCAGCCGGATGCCGGCCTCGCGCAGCAGCTCCTGCACCATCGGCAGCACGGATTGCGAATGGGTGCGCACCCCTTCGGATTCGCGGGCGAAGATCGTGGAAGATGCAGCGGACGTGGCGCCGGCGCTGTTGAACAGCGCGCAGGACGCCAGCTCGGACGAGGTTTCGATGGCAAGAATGGTAGGCATGCCGTATTTTAACCCGTGGCGCCGGTCGGCCAAAAGCCGTAAAATCCGGCCCATGCATAGCCTGACTCTCGAGCTCGACAATCGCGACCAGCTCGCCGCCGCCCTGGACGGCGACGGCTGGGTCGTCGCCTGCCTGTGCGCCGCCTGGTGCGGCACCTGCTCGTCCTACCGCGCCGCCTTCGACGCACTGGCCGCGCGCCACCCGGACAAGACCTTCGTCTGGATCGACATCGAAGACCAGGCCGACGTGGTCGGCGAGCTCGACGTCGAGAACTTCCCTACCCTGCTGCTGCAGCGCGGCGGCAACGTCGCCTTCTTCGGCACCATGCTGCCGGATCCGAACGTGACCGACCGCCTGGTGCAGGCGCAGGCGCTGCTTCCCGACGATGAATTGGCGCGCCTGGCGGCGTCGAGCGAGGAGCGGCGCGGCTGGCAGCGGGAGTGCAATTTGCGCGTGTTGCTGAACAACGCGGAGTGAAGCCCGCATCCGCATGGGCTCGGAGAGCCCACCCTACGCCAGCCGCAGCGGCAAACTGCGCAATCTCTGCCCGGTCAACTTGAACACCGCGCTCGCCACCGCCGGCGCGACCGGCGGCACGGCCGGCTCGCCCATCCCCTCGGGCGGCTCCATGCTGGGGACGATCACGGTCTCGACCAGCGGCGCCTGGTTCATCCTCAGCACCGGATAATCGCCAAAATTACTCTGCTGGATGCGGCCGTCCTTCAGCGTGATCTCGCCGGCCAGCGCCGCCGACAGTCCGAACACCACCGCCGACTCGACCTGCTGGGCCACGATGTTCGGATTCACGACGATGCCGCAATCGAGCGCGCACACCACGCGGTGCACACGGATCTGCGCATCTGTCCCGACGCCTTCCACCGACACCTCGGCCACATGCGCGACGATGCTGCCGAAGGACTGGTGCAGCGCCACGCCGTGCGCCCGCCCTTCCGGTGCCGAGCCGGCACGCGCCAGCGCGGCGTCCAGCACCGCCAGGTGGCGCGGATGCCCGCGCAATAGTTCGCGCCGAAGCAGCACGGGGTCCTTGCCGGCCGCATGCGCGACCTCGTCGAGGAAGCCCTCCTTGAAGAAGGCGTTGTGGGAGTGCCCGACCGAGCGCCAGTAGCCGATCGGCACCGCGCTGTCCGCGATCACGTGGGCGATGCGGCGGTTCGGGATCGCGTACTGCATGTCGTACTCGCCCTCGGCCGTGGTCTTGTCCGGCCCGATGCCCGGCAGGCCCAGGTTGCGCGGAAAGTACTGGTGGCCGATCGCGCCGCTCACCGATTTGTTGTCCCAGGCCAGCACGTCGCCGTTGGGGTCCAGCTTCGCCGAGAAGCGTGCCAGCGCCTGCGGGCGGTAGACGTCATGCGTGATGTCGTCCTCGCGGGTCCAGATCAGCTGCACCGGCTGGCCGCTCAGTTCACCACTCAGCGCCCTCGCAATCGCCACCGCCTGGGCCACCATATCGGTTTCCAGGCGGCGCCCGAAGCCGCCGCCCAGCAGCATCACGTCGAGCGAGACGTCGGCGCGGTCGACGCCGGCCACCCTGGCGGCGACGTCCACCGCCACGCTCGGCACCTGGGTCGAGGTCCAGAGTTTCAGCTTGCCGTTCTTGAGCTGGGCGGTGCAGTTGATCGGCTCCATGGTGGCGTGCGCCAGGAGAGGCGCACGGTATTCGGCCCGCAGCGTTCTTGACGCACCCGGCACGTCCTGGCTGCCGCTCTCGAAATAGGTGAAGCCGGATTCGCTGTCGAGCAGCCTGGCGAAGTCGGCGAAGATCGCCTCGCTGGACAGCCCCGCGTGCGGGCTGGCGCTCCACGTCACCGGCAGCGCCGCCGCGGCCTGCTTCGCCTGCCACCAGGTCTTCGCCACCACCGCCACGCCGGCGCCGGCGCCGGAGAACTGCGGTAGCGCGGACGACACGTCGACCACTTTCAACACGCCCGGCATCGCCATCGCCCTGGCGGCATCGAAGGAAGCGACACCCGCGCCGAGCACCGGCGCCATCTTCACGGCCGCGTACAGCATGCCGGGCACGCGCGCATCGATGCCGAACAGCGCGCTGCCGTTCACCTTGGCCGGGCTGTCGCGGCGCGGTACCGGCCGGCCGATCAGGCGGAATTCGGCCGGCGTCTTCAGGCGCACGTCGCCCGGCTCGATGTCGGCGCCAAGCACTGCGGCACGCGCGGCCAGTTCGCCGTAGCCCAGGCGCCGGCCGTCGGGATGCAGCACGAAGCCGTCGCGCGTCGCCAGGCGCGCGATATCGACCTTCGACTGCGCGAGCTCCGACTGCGCGAGCTTCCATTGTTCGGCGGCCGCGCGCAGCAGCATCGCGCGCGCCACCGCGCCCGCTTCGCGCATCGGCATCCAGGCATCCCTCACGCTGGTCGAGCCTCCGGTGAACATGAGGCCCAGTTCGCGGCCGACCTTGGACATCACCCATTGCACGCCCTGCTTGATGCTGCCACGGTCGTCGGGGTGGAAAGGCAGGTTCTCGCGCAGCACAGTCAGGTTGCCGAAGATCTTGTCGATCGGCGCCTGCGAAATCCTGACGTTTTCCAGCGCCGCGTCGAGCTCCTCGGCCAGCAGCATCGGCAGCGCGGTGTTCACGCCCTGCCCCATCTCGCTGCGCGGGACCACCACCGAGACGGTGCCGTCCGGCGCGATCGCCACCCAGCCGTTGAGGGCGACGGCGCCCGCTTCCACGGCCAGCGGGCTGGCGCTGTGCAGGCGCTGGCGCGGCGGCACGAAGCCCCAGCCGACCAGCAGCGTGCCGCCGGCGGCCAGGCCGCCCAGCAGGAAGCGGCGCCGGCTGCGCGACGGCTTCGCAGTCCCGCCCTCGCTTTTATCCTGCTCCAGCGTATTCGTATCTCGCATGATCCTGTCCCCATTGTTCCAGCAGCTGCTCCGGCGGCAAGGGCCGGGCATATAGATATCCTTGTGCGCGGCGGCAGCCATGCCGCAGCAGGAAGGCGGCCTGCTCGACCGTCTCGACGCCTTCCGCGATCACCGCCAGGTTCATGCTCTTGCCGAGCTGGATGATGGCGATCGCGATCGCTTCCTCATTTTCTTTACCAATGGCGTCCGTGGAGATGTCCCGGATGAAGCTGCGGTCGATCTTCAGCGTCTGCACCGGCAACTGCTTCAGGTAGGCCAGCGACGAGTAGCCGGTGCCAAAGTCGTCGATCGCGAGTTCGACGCCGATCGCGTGCAGCTCATTAATATACTGCATGGCGTCGCCGGTGTTCATGATCACCGACTCGGTCACCTCCAGCTGCAGACGGTTCGGCGCCAGCCCGGTCTCGCGCAGCACGCCTTCGACCTGGCCCGCCAGGCCGCCGCGGTCGAACTGGCGCGCCGACAGGTTGACCGCGATCTTCGGCACGTACAGGCCGGCCCGGTCCCAGCTCACCGCCTGGCGGCAAGCCTCCTCCAGCACCCAGCCGCCGAGCTGGTCGATGAAACCGATGTCCTCGGCGAGCGGGATGAAGCGGTCCGGCCCGAGCTGGCCCAGCTCCGGGCTGTTCCAGCGCACCAGCGCCTCGACCCCGATCAGGCCTCCGCCGTCGATCTCGACCTGCGGCTGGTAAGCCAGCCAGATCTCGTTCTTCTCGATCGCGCGGCGCAGCAGTGCTTCCATGCGCAGGCGCTCGACGCCCTCGCCATCCATCGACGGCGCATAGAAAGCGTAGCCGTTACGGCCGCGCGCCTTGGCCTGGTACATGGCGACGTCGGCATTGCGCACCAGGACATTCAGGTCGCACGCATCCTGCGGGAACAGGCTGATGCCCACGCTGCCGGTGACGAACAGCTCGTAGTCCGACACCAGCACCGGCTGCTCGAACAGGCGCATCAGTTTTTCCACCACCAGCCGCGCACCGCGCTCGCCGTCGACTTCCTCCAGCAGCACGATGAATTCGTCGCCGCCCAGGCGCGCCAGGGTGTCGCCGTCGCGCAGGCAGCCAGACAGCGACGCCGCGACCCGCTTGAGCAGTTCGTCGCCGACGTGGTGGCCGAGCGTGTCGTTGACGTTCTTGAAGCGGTCCAGGTCGATGAAGATCACGGCCAGCTGCCCGCCAGCGCGGGCTGCGCGCACCATCGCGTGCTGCAGGCGGTCGTGGAACAGCAGGCGGTTCGGCAGGCCGGTGAGCGGATCGTGGTGGGCCAGGTGGTCGAGCTTTTCCTGCGATTCCTTGAGCTTGGTGATGTCGCTGAACACGCAGACGTAATGGCTCACCGCGTCGTGGTCGTCGCGCACCGCGGACACCGTCAGCCATTCGAGATAGACCTCGCCGTTCTTGCGGGTGCTCCAGCTCTCGCCGCGCCAGAAGCCGGTCTGCGCCAGGTCGCGCCACAGGCCGTCGTAGAACGCCGGATCGTGGTCCGCGCCGCGGGTGAGATTGGAGTGCGTACCGACCGCCTCGCTCTCGGTATAGCCGGTGATCCGGGTGTAGGCCGGGTTGGTGGCGACGATCCGGCCGTGCACATCGATCACCATCACGCCATCGGCGATGTGTTCGAGCACCGTGGCGGCCAGGCGCAGCTTTTCCTCGGCCTGGTGGCGCTCGGTGACATCGGCATACACCCAGATGCTGCCGGCGCCCGGACGCTCGGGATCGAGCACGCGGCCGCTCACCTGGCACATGAACAGGCTGCCGTCGCGGCGCCGGTACGGGTGCTCGTCGCTGAACTCCTTGCCGCTGGCGAGGATCGGCTCGCTGGCCGCGATGCCGCGCGCGTAGGTTTCATGGTCGGGGAACAGCACCGCGATCGACTCGCCGATCAGCTCTCCCTCGTCATAGCCGAACAGCTCGTCGAAGCGGCGGTTGGTCGAGACGATGCGCAGGTCGCGCTCCTGGGCGATGCCGAACACCACGTTGTCGAGCACCGCGCCCTGCTCGGCCAGCAGCGCTTCGATGCGCATCTCGTTGTGCTTGCGCTCGCTGATGTCGTAGATGATGCCGTCGACCCAGAACGCGGCGTCGCCGCCCTGGGCTACCGGCTGGCCGCTCTCCAGTACCCAGCGCTCGACGCCATGGGCGTCGACGATCCGGTATTCGATCTCGTAGGGACGCGCGGCGAGCACCGCTTCCTTGGCCAGGCGGCGCCGCATGCGGCGGTCTTCGGGGGCGACGATGTCGGTCCAGCGGTCGGTGGTGGTGCTCATGAACAGCCGCGCCGGATAGCCGGCAATATCCTTGATGGCGTCGCTGACGAAGTCGATGCTGCCGCCGGGACGGGCGCGGAACACGGCCCCCGGAACCTGGGTCACGATGGTGCGGAAGCGCTCCTCGCGCCGGCCGATGTCGGCGAACAGCTCGCGGATCCCGATCCGCATGCGCTCCATCTGCGCGCCCAGCAGCCCCAGTTCGTCGCGCGAGGCCAGCACCAGCGGGGTGTCGAAGTCGCCGCGCGACAGGGTGTCGGAAAAGCCGGTCAGGCTGCGCAGCGGCGCCAGCAGGCGGCGCTTGAGCACCAGCACGATCAGCAGCAGCGAGACCGCCAGCTGCACCGCCAGCACACCGGCGTAGCGCCACTGTTTGGCGCGCAGCTCGTGCTGGCTGCGGCTGTCGTCCATCTCGACCAGCACGTGGCCGATCGGCTGGCCGTGCGCCACCACGGTCCGCTCGGCGCGGAACACGTGGCCCTCGGGCGCGGCGTCGGCGCGCTGGTCGAGGAAATCGCCATCCGCCTGGACGCGTACCTGCACGTGCAGCACGGCCGGGTCGCGCATCACGGAGTCGACCAGCGAGCGGGCGGCGTCGGCGTTCATGTTCCACAGCGACTCCTGCATGCCGAGCGCGAGGATGTCGGCATTGCGCCGCAGGGTCTCGTCGAGCACAGTGCGCGCGGCGTGGCGCTCCTGCACCCCGACCAGGAAGTAGCTGCCCACCAGGGCCGGCACCGCCAGCCCGCCGAACACCATCAACAGCAGCGCGCCGTACAGAGAACGTCCGTATAGCCGCAGCAGGCGCAGGGGCAAGATGCGCTTGGCGATTCTGGACATGAATTCCGGTACAGGCATGGCAGGCGGGCGGCCCGGTGGCAGTGACGTTGGTGGAAATGAATGCACTTATGCCGGAAGATTATGCACACAAAGTTTCCATAAGTCAGCAACTTGTCATGCCCGGCAATGCGGCTGGACGGCAAGCGTGTTCGTGCAGCCACGTTTCAGTGTTGCTATGATGCGTGTCTAGTTAGCGTGTCTACTTAATATAGAGAGGAGTAAGGAACGATGAGCCTGTCGATGTATTCCGCATCCGTGCCGGTGTTCCGGCAAGTGCTGGGCAGCCTGGCGGCAATCCTGGAAAAGGCCGAGGCGCATGCCGACCTGAAGAAGCTGGAGCCGCAGGCACTGCTGCAGGCGCGCCTGTTCCCGGACATGTTCCCGCTGCTGCGCCAGGTGCAGGTGGCGGCCGATTTTGCCAAGGGCACGGTGGCGCGCCTGGGCGGCGTCGAGGTGCCGCGCTATGAAGATGTCGAAACCGACTTCGCCGGCCTGCAGGAGCGTATCGCGAAGACCCTGGCCTTCATCGACAGCGTGCCGCGCGAAGCGATCGAAGACAGCGCCGAGCGCGAGGTGACGGTCGGCACGGGGGCCAACCAGCGCCAGTTCAAGGGCCAGCCCTACCTGGTGCACTATGCGCTGCCGAACTTTTACTTCCACGCGACGACCGCGTACGACATCCTGCGCCATAACGGGCTGGAGATCGGCAAGCGGGACTTCATCGGCAGCTTTTAATCAAACGCAAACCGGGGTCAGAGCCCGAAATTTGGAAATGTCGCGCTGGATCTTTCCAAAATTCGGGCTCTGACCCCGGTTTGATATCGATCAGGTGTTGCGGCGCGGATAGCCTTGGGAAAGTATCCGCTGCCACACTGCTTCCTTCTGCTCGGAGCTCATCGACACCCAGTGCGCCACCTCGACCACCGTGCGGCCGCAGCCGCGGCAGATGTCGTCGAAGGTGGTCGAGCAGACCGCCACGCATGGCGTGTCCGGACGCTCCGGCAAGGGCCGGGACTGATCAGCGGGCCGGGCCGACATCAAGCTTGTCCCAGCCTTCGTGGCCGAGCTGTTCCATGGTCTCGATATTTTTCTCGAAGATCTCTTCGGCCTCCGGGAAGGCTTCCACGGCGCGGTCGATGCTGTCCTCGCGCAGCAGCTGCAGGATCGGGTAGGGCGCCCGGTTGGTATAGTTCGAGATGTCGTTCGGGTCGGTATCGGCGAACTGGTAGTCCGGGTGGAAGCTGGCGATTTGAAGTTCGCCGTCGAGCGACATGTCTTCCACGGCGGCGTCGGCCACGTCGAGGAATTCGTTGAAGTCGAGGAAATCGTTCAGCACGAAGGGATGGATCAGCAGGGTCGTGTCGGTCTTTTCGGGATCGGCGTCGGCCAGGTCCTGCAGCTCGTTCATCAAGGTTTCCAGCAGCTCTTCCGGACTGCGGGCCGGCGACACCACGTAGCGCACCTGCTCCTTCACATACACCGCCTTCGCGAACGGACACAGGTTCAGGCCAATGACGGCGCGTTCCAGCCAGCGGCGGGTGGCGGCGACGATCTCGTCATCGTCCGCATTGAGGTTGGCAGTGCTCATGATCTTTCCAGGTTTACAAACGCGCCGGCGCGCAGAGCAGGCATTGTACGCGTACTTTGCGTGCCCTCATAGATGGACTGGCAAGCCGGGGTAACTTGGCAAGCACGGCTTTTGCCGCTGGTATTAGGTTTTCGGAGCCGTTTTCGGCTTGTTTTTGTAACCATAAAAAACCTTGGTTGGCAGATGGGATCCAGCCGGGCTTGCGATCATACACCCCGGGGTATTCGACTTTATGATGAAACGGCGCTCTTGAATTTCCATAAAAATCGCCATACTCCTTTCAAAATTGTCAAATTACAAGCATGTGTTAGCAAAATAAATAGCCAAAGAAATTTGTAACCGCGTCTACATAATCCTTGACTACCGTGCTAACTGGTCCTTACACTGCCCCCTTACTCGTCAGTCCTAACCGTTCCTGGACGCAACACTGGAAAGCTATGTACGAAACGACTCGCACCACCCAAGCCCTGGCCCTCGCGATCCTGTTGGCCCCCGCGATCAGCCATGCCGCCGACAGTGCCCCGAGCACGATCACGCAAAGCACCCCCGGCTTCAGCGCCGCGGCAAGCGCCAAGCCGGCCCTGCCCGCATCCCTGAGCGCAGCCAAGGGCGACGACTACAAGGACCCGGACCTGTGGGCCCGTATCCGCAGCGGCTATGCGATCCCGGACGTCGACAACAACCTGGTCGCGAAGCACGTCCAGTGGTACGCCAGCCGCCCGGAGTACCTGGCGCGCACCTCGGGCCGCGCCTCGCTCTACCTGTACCACGTGGTGCAGGAACTCGAAAAGCGCGGCATGCCGACCGAACTGGCGCTGCTGCCGGTGATCGAATCGGCCTTCAATCCGCAGGCGCTGTCGACCGCGGATGCCGCCGGCATCTGGCAGTTCGTGCCGGGCACCGGCCGCGACTTCAACCTGAAGCAGAACATGTTCAAGGACGAGCGCCGCGGCGTGCTGGCCTCGACCGACGCCGCCCTGACCTACCTGCAGCGCCTGTACACCATGTTCGGCGACTGGCAGCTGGCCCTGGCCGCGTATAACTGGGGCGAAGGCAATGTCCAGAAGGCGATCCAAAAGAACCGCGCGGCCGGCAAGCCGACCGACTTCGAGAGTCTGGCCGAACTGATGCCGGCCGAGACCCGCAACTACGTACCGAAGCTGCAGGCGGTCAAGAACATCATCGCGAACCCGGGCCAGTACGGCGTGAGCCTGCCGGCCATCGACAACCAGCCCTACTTCATCACCGTCGACAAGACGTCGGACATCGACCTGGCCGTGGCCGCCCAGCTGGCCGAGATGTCGATCGACGAATTCAAGGCCCTGAACCCGCAGTTCAAGAAGCCGGTGATCACGGGCGAATCGACCAAGATCCTGCTGCCGAAAGAGAACGCCGAAAAGTTCCACCTGAACCTGGCGCAGTGGGGCCACGCGCTGTCGTCCTGGACCACGCACAAGATCACGGGCGCCAAGGAAACGATCGCCTCGCTGGCCTCGAAGTTCGGCACCACGCCCGAAGTCATCCGCCAGGCCAACAACATCCCGCCGCAGATGCGCCTGAAGGCCGGCTCGACCATCCTGGTGCCGAAGACCAGCACCTCGACGGCCTCGGATATCGCCGAGAACATCGTCGATAACGCCCAGATCGCGCTCGAAGCCGACCACGGCGAGAGCAAGCGCAAGGGCCATAAGCTGAGCGGCGCCCAACGCATCAAGGCCAGCGCCGCCAACGCCATGGCCGAGATCAAGAGCCGCGTCTCGCGCGGCAGCAAGCCGTCGGTGAACGCCAACGGCCGCAAGCACCGCTGATCCCCCAAGCGGCTTGCTGCTGCACTGCGGCAATTTCTGCACCTCAGCCGGCCTGCACGTTTCGCGCAGGCCGTGCACGCTTTTCGAAACTACTGTATAGTGTCGTTTGTGCGTTGCAAAACGCGTTCGCGATCAAGTCGCCGCGGTAGTGCACCAGAAGTAAATCAGCAGTACAAAACCAAGCTTCGCAAGCCCAGGTATCTTCGAAGATACCTTTTCATAAAGCCCTCCCGCCCTGCGTGCCGTCTTCATTGGCACCGTCCCGGCGCAAAGCTTTTGTGCCGAAATTTCTTTCGTTTCCGAGTCATTTCGTTTTGTTGGTTCGCGTTGCTATTTTTGCGTTTCCGCAACTATGCGTAAACGCCCACAGATCTATCGAAAGTACCCAAACAATGAGTTTTGAAGCACTAGGCTTACACACGTCCATCGTCAAAGCAGTGTCGGTTGCCGGCTATGAAAAGCCGACCCCGGTACAGGAGCAGGCTGTGCCGGCTGGTATCGCGGGCCGCGATATGCTGGTATCGTCGCAAACCGGTTCGGGCAAGACCGCGGCATTCATGCTGCCGGCCCTGAACAAATTCGCCAACCAGGAAGCGGCCCCGGCTGCTCGCACCCCGGCGCAGGAAGCGCAGGCGGCGAAAGCCCGCGGCGAACGCGTCCGTTTCAAGCCTGCCCAGCCGAAGATGCTGGTCCTGACCCCGACCCGCGAACTGGCCCTGCAGGTCACCAGCGCCACCGAGCAGTACACGGCCTTCATGCGCCGCATCCGCGCCGTGTCGATCCTGGGCGGCATGCCGTACCCGAAGCAAATGCAACTGCTGGCGAAGAATCCTGAGATCCTGGTCGCGACCCCGGGCCGCCTGATCGATCACATGGAGTCCGGCAAGATCGACTTCTCCCAGCTCGAGATCCTGGTGCTGGACGAAGCCGACCGCATGCTCGACATGGGCTTCATCGAAGACATCGAGAAGATCGTCGCCGCGACCCCGGATTCGCGCCAAACCATGCTTTTCTCGGCCACCCTGGACGGCGTGGTCGGCAACATGGCCCGCCGCATCACCAAGGATCCGATGGTGATCCAGATCGCCAGCGGCACCAAGCGCCACGAGAACATCGTGCAGAAGGTCCACTTCGTCGACGACCTGTCGCATAAGAACCGCCTGCTCGACCACCTGCTGCGCGACGAAACGCTCGACCAGGCCGTCGTGTTCACCGCCACCAAGCGTGATGCCGACATGATCGCCGACCGCCTGAACATCGCCGGCTTCGCGGCCGCCGCCCTGCACGGCGACATGCACCAGGGCGCGCGCAACCGCACCCTGGACAGCATGCGCCGCGGCCAGGTGAAGGTGCTGGTCGCTACCGACGTCGCCGCGCGCGGCATCGACGTGCCGACCATCACCCACGTGGTGAACTACGACCTGCCGAAGTTCCCGGAAGACTATGTGCACCGCATCGGCCGCACTGGCCGCGCCGGCCGCAACGGCATCGCCGTCTCGCTGGTGAACCACGCGGAAGGCATCAACGTCAAGCGCATCGAGCGCTTCACCAAGCAGATCATCCCGGTCGACGTGGTGGAAGGCTTCGAGCCGAAGCGCAGCGCACCGGCGCGCACCGGCGCCCGTCCGGGCTGGAAGCCGGGCGATGGCCGTCCGGGCAGCAAGCCGGGCCAGCGCAGCTTCCACAAGCCGGGCTCGGGTCCGCGCGAAGGCGGCTTCCGTAGCGAAAGCGCACCGCGCGAAGGCGGCTTCAACCGCGAAGCCGGCCGTCCCGCTGCCGCGGGTGGCTACAACCGCGAAGGCGGCCCGCGCCGCGACAGCGCCCCGCGCGAAGGCGGCTACCGCGGTTCGCACCCGCGTTCGGCCGACAACGCCCGCCGCACCTTCGGCGATCGTTAATCGTTCGCTTGCATGAGTCAAGAAAGGCTGCTTCGGCAGCCTTTTTTTCGTCCCAACCGGGCTCTCAGGGTGCGCAGGTGCGGAATCCGCTGAAGATATCGTCGCGCTCGGGCGTGAAGAAATTCCGGAAGTGCGGACTGCGCAGCCGTGCCGGGGTCGCGAAGGACGCGCCGCGCAGCACCTGGCGGCTGCCGAACCACGGCGCCGAATATTCCAGGTAGCGGTCGGGCGCAAAGCCGGGGAAAGGCAGGAAGGGCGAGGCCGTCCACTCCCACAGCCCGCCCCAGGCAAAATCCGGATGGCCGGATACGGCCGCGAACTCCCACTCGGATTCCAGCGGCAGGCGCCGCCCCGCCCAGCGGCAGTAAGCCTGGGCCTCGTGCAGGCTCAGGTGGCGCACCGGCGCATCGGGCACGAGCGCGACGCGGCGGCCGAAGCGCAGCTGCTGCCAGTGTCCGTCGCCGTCGCGCCGCCAGTAGCGCGGCGCCGCACGCGCCGAGTCCATCAGCCAAGCGCGGCCGGCTTCGCTCCAGTACCGTCCATCCTGGTAGCCGCCATCCTCGACGAAGGCAAGGTAACGGGCATTCGTCACCAGCCCGGCGTCGATCGCGAACGGCGCCACGCGGCAGCTTGCCGCCGCCTTCTCGTTGTCGAACACGAAGCCCTGCGCCTGGTCGCCGCCGCGCACGAAGCTGCCGCCTGCAAACGCGATCTCCCCCGCCGGCAACGGCGCCGGCAGGGTCCCGACCATCTCGCTCCTCGGCATCACGCCCAGCGTCTGCATCGTGTACAGCAGGGCTTCGCCGTGCATGTCCTCGTGCGCCAGCGCGAGGCGGTACGGATACAGGGCTCCGTCATCGTCCGGCTCGGCGGCCAGGCGCTCCAGGATCCGCCCCAGCACTTCGTCGCAATAGGTCCGGATCGCGCCCGGCCCGGGCAGGTCGAGCGCCCAGCGGGTGCGGTGCGCCACCAGGTTCGAGTCGAACCAGTCGTCGCCGCGCGCCAGCAGGCTGTGGCCGTCGGCATCGCCGGGCCGGCTGCTGCTGGCCGCGCGCAGCACGAACCATTCGGCGAACCAGGCCGTATGGCCAAGCTCCCACAGGGGCGGATTGATGATGGATAGGCGCGGCAGGCGCGCCGCATCGGCATAGCCGGCATCCTCGAGGGCGTCGAACAGCGCCAGCGTATAATGCCGCGCATCCCGCAGCATGTCTGCTATCCGGTCTGGTCCGGCGTACCGGAACGATGGGTCATGTTGGTCCATGCGGGCATTCTACGATCGTTTTCACCGAAGCTCCCCAAAACCGATGGCACGTCCCCACATCCTCATCGTCAGCCCCGCTTCCGCCCGCGAGAACAACGGCAACTGGCAGACCGCCAGCCGCTGGATGCGCCACCTGGCCGCGCGCAGCCGGGTGACGATCGCGCAGGGCTGGGACGGCGCCCAGGCCGCGCCCGACCTGATGATCGCCCTGCACGCGCGCCGCTCGGCAGCCAGCCTGGCCGCTTTCGCCGAGGCGCATCCGAGCCGCCCCAGTATATTGACCCTGACCGGCACCGACCTGTACCGCGACATCCACGAGGATGAGTCCGCGCGCGCCTCGCTCGCCCATGCAAAGGCCCTGGTGGTGCTGCAGCCGCGGGGGCTGGACGAACTGGCGCCGCCGGCACGCGCCAAGGTCCACGTCATCTACCAGTCGGCCCCCGCGCTGCGCCCGGCGCGGGTGCGCGGCTGCGACATCGCCATGATCGGCCACCTGCGCGAAGAAAAAGATCCGCTCGCCTTCATGCGCGCGAGCCGCCTGGCGACGGCGCCCGGGGTGCGCATGCTGCACGTGGGCGGCGCGCTCGATCCGGCGCTCGGGCAAGCCGCCCGCGCGACGCAGCTGGAAGAGCCGCGCTACCGCTGGCTGGGCGCCCTGCCCCACATGGCCGCCCGGCGCCTGCTACGCCGCTGCCGCGCAATGGCGATCTGCTCGCGCATGGAGGGCGGCGCCAACGTGATCATCGAGGCGATCACCAGCGGCGTGCCGGTGCTGGCCTCCGACATCAAAGGCAACCGCGGCATGCTGGGCGAGGACTATGCCGGCCTGTTCCCGCCCGGGGACGCCGCCGCGCTGGCGCAGCTGGTCGACCGTGTCGCCATCGATACGCGCTTCCGCGAAAAACTGCTGCGCCAGTGCGCGGCGCGGCGGCGGCTGTTCGCGCCCGGCAGGGAACGAGCGGCGCTGCTCGACCTGGTGGATAATCTACTTTTACGCAATCCTTGACGAGCCTTCCATGACCACTCCTGACCAAGCCATCAAACTCACCTCCTTTTCCCACGGCGGCGGCTGCGGCTGCAAGATCGCGCCCGGCGTGCTGTCCGAGATCCTGAAGAAATCGACCGGCTTCCCGGTGCCGAAGGAACTGATGGTCGGGATCGAGACGGCCGACGACGCCGCCGTCTACAAGCTGAACGACGAGCAGGCGCTGATCGCCACCACCGACTTCTTCATGCCCATCGTCGACGACCCGTTCGACTTCGGCCGCATCGCCGCCACCAATGCGATCTCCGACGTGTACGCGATGGGCGGCACGCCGATCATGGCGCTGGCCCTGGTCGGCATGCCGGTCAACAAGCTGCCGCTCGACACCATCGGCAAGATCATCCAGGGCGGCGAATCGATCTGCGCGGAAGCCGGCATCCCGATCGCCGGCGGCCACACGATCGATTCGGTCGAGCCGATCTACGGCCTGGTGGTGCTGGGCCTGGTGCATCCGTCGAAGGTCAAGCGCAACGCCGATGCGCGTGCGGGTGACGTCCTGGTCCTCGGCAAGCCGCTCGGCGTGGGCGTGCTGTCGGCGGCGCTGAAGAAGGACAAGCTGGACGCCGAAGGCTACGCGGCCATGATCGCCAACACCACCAAGCTGAACAAGCCGGGCAAGGCGCTGGCCGAACTGGAGGGCGTGCACGCGCTGACCGACGTTACCGGCTTCGGCCTGCTGGGCCACCTGCTGGAGCTGGCGCGCGGCGCCACATTGACGGCCCGGCTGGAGATGAACCGCATCCCGCTGCTGCCGGGTGTCGAGCAGCTCGCGCATGACGGCTACTTCACGGGCGCATCGGGCCGCAATTGGGACGCCTACGGCCAGGACGTCGAGCTCGGCGCCGGCGTGGGCGACACCCAGCGTGTGCTGCTGACCGACCCGCAGACCTCGGGCGGCCTGCTGGTGTCCTGCGACCCGGACAGCGTCGACGAGGTGCTGGCCCTGTTCGCGCGCGAAGGCTTCGGCGAGGCTGCCGTCATCGGGCAGATGGCGGAAGGGGCGCCGCGCGTGACGGTGCGCTGAGCGCGGGTTACACTCCCCGTGGCTGAAGAAGCTGTACAAGGCCGGCCCGCCTGGGCCAGGTGGCACCCGGCTTTGCCGCCGACATCGTCGCGGTCGTGGGCGACCCGCTGCGACATCCACCAGCTCGAGCAGGTGAAGTTCGTGATGAAGGAAGGCGTGGTCTACAAGGCCTGGTGAATCAGACCAGGAACAGCCCGGCGTCCTTCTCCGGATGGCTAGCGTCGGGATCGATGCTCAGCACGATCCCGTCCGCGCCCAGGATGCGCGCCGGCAGCATCTGGATCAGGTCGTAGCGTTTTTGCTCGGCGTACTGGCGCGAGCCGGCGAAAGCGGTCGAGTGCGACAGCCAGCTCAGGCTCGCTTGGCCGCGCTCGACCAGCGTGCCGCAGCACAGCCCGGACCCATACACCCCGACCCGATACGAAGGCTCGCCTTCGTTGGCCACGTACAGCGCCGCATGCACGCCGGTGAAGTAATTGCTGATGACACCGTCGAGATCGGCCTGGGTCGGGTCGTAGTCCACCGCAAAATAGATGGCCGAGCCGAAGGGCTGGCCGATGACTTCCCTGGCCATGCGGAAGGCCTGGGCGCCGTCCGCCAGGCCCTGGGCGCGGCTGAAGAAGCCGGCATGGGTGCCGGACGTCTCCCATACCACCCCGATCCGCAGGCCGGCGCCCGACAGCGCGCGCGCCTCGCCCAGCGACAGATTCTTGGCGCCGTTGTTGCTGTAGTAGCGCAGCGCGAAATCATATCCCTGGGCCTTCAGCGCCAGCGCGTGGCGCGTCAGTTCGATGGTCGTGTCCAGACCGTTCAGTACGGGCATGCTGCCTCCCGGATGAGCTTCAGTGGAGCTGGCGCTCGGGTTCGCCAGGGTGGGCGGCATCGTCGCCGTGTCCGTCGCATGGGCTGCGCAGCGTCGGCGGCTTGCCCAGCGCGGCCAGCACGCGCACCAGGCCCAGCAGGATCAGCACCAACGCGGCCAGGGCCAGCGCGACGGCAATCGGAAAACCAAGGAACAGGTCCTCACTCATGACATCCCCCGATAAGAAGCGTGTAATGTGCCATCATCCCAAGCCCGGGGTTTGATCGGTCTCAACAATCTTTTGTGAAACTCTTGCGTGGTAGCCAAACGACAAGCCAATAAACGCTTGACAGACCGAACAAAATTCACATAGAGTGAAGAAATGTTCTCCCAACTGCATCTTTCGACTTCCCTACCGCTGACCGGCGCACTATCGCCGGCAGGCCTGCTACTACGCGCGTAAAACGCCGTTGTGTCCGCCCGGCTCTCCCGCCGGAACCCGTAGCCCAAGGAAAGTTGTACCGATGTTTAGCACCGACTTCACACCTGTTTTCACCATCGCCGGAGCTGTCCAGCTGACCGCCAGCGAACCCGCGCTGCCATTCCCTGCAACGCTGCCGCTACCGCTATCGCTACCGACCGGTTGCCGGGCCTAGCGTTCCGTGGCCCGTCCGGCAGCCCGCGCCACACCGTGCCCAGGCACCGTTTTTCGTCCCAGATTCAGCAGATACCAGATACAGCAAACACCAGGAGCTCCGCCATGTTGACCAACCCCGCCGCCAAATACCGTCCCTTCCCCGCCGTCCAGCTGGCCGACCGCCAGTGGCCGAGCCGCGTCATCACCCAGCCGCCAGTCTGGATGAGCACCGACTTGCGCGACGGCAACCAGGCACTGATCGAGCCGATGAGCCCCGAAAAGAAGCTGCGTTTCTTCGAGAAGCTGGTCCAGATCGGGATCAAGGAGATCGAGGTGGGCTTCCCTTCCGCCTCGCAGACCGACTTCGACTTCGTGCGCAAGCTGGTCGAGGAAAACCGCATCCCCGATGATGTCAGCATCATCGTGCTGACCCAGGCGCGCGATGAGCTGATCCGCCGCACGGTGGACTCCTGCATCGGCGCCAAGCGCGCCATCGTCCACGTCTACAACTCCGTGGCGCCGGTGTTCCGCCGCGTGGTGTTCGGCATGGACCAGGACGAGATCGTGCAGATCGCGGTGAACGGCACGCGCCTGATCAAGGAACTGGTGGCCCAGCACCCGGAAACCCAGTGGGGCCTGGAGTATTCGCCGGAGTCGTTCTCGACCACCGAACTGGAATTCTCGAAGCGCATCGTCGACGCCGTCAGCGAAGTCTGGCAGCCGACGCCGCAGAACAAGCTGATCGTCAATCTGCCCTCGACCGTCGAGGCCAGCACCCCGAACGTCTATGCCGACCAGATCGAGTGGATGTCGCGCCACCTGGAGCGCCGCGACAGCCTGGTCATCAGCGTCCACCCGCACAATGACCGCGGCACCGCCGTGGCGGCCGCCGAGCTGGGCATGATGGCCGGCGCCGACCGCGTCGAAGGCTGCCTGTTCGGCAACGGCGAACGCACCGGCAACGTCGACCTGGTGACCCTGGCCCTCAACCTGTACACCCAGGGCGTGCACCCGGGCCTGGACTTCTCCGACATCGACTCGGTGCGCCAGCTGGTCGAAGAGTGCAACCAGATCCCGGTGCATCCGCGCCATCCGTATGTGGGCGATCTGGTATTCACGGCCTTCTCCGGCTCGCACCAGGACGCGATCAAGAAGGGCTTCGCGGTGCAGAAGGCCGACGCGATCTGGGAAGTGCCCTACCTGCCGATCGACCCGGCCGACCTGGGCCGCAGCTACGACGCCGTCATCCGCGTCAACAGCCAGTCCGGCAAGGGCGGCATGGCCTACCTGCTCGAGCAGGAATACGGCCTGGAGCTGCCGCGCCGCCTGCAGATCGAATTCTCGCGCGTGGTCCAGCGCCACGCCGACGCCAGCGGCACCGAAGTGGCGGCATCCGACATCCACGCCCTGTTCGCGCGCGAATACTTCGAGCAGGACACTCCGGCCTACCGCTACGTCTCGCACCGCATGGCCGAGGACAGCGAAGGCGAACAGCGCGTGCAGATCGACGTCGCGGTCGAGCATGAGCACGCGACCCGTCATCACAATGGGCAGGGCAACGGCCCGATCGACGCCTTCGTGAATGCGGTCGGCCTCGACATCCGCCTGATGGACTACCACGAGCACGCGATCGGCTCGGGCGCCGATGCGAAGGCGGCCTGCTACGTCGAACTGCGCGTCGGGAACGGCCCGACCCTGTTCGGCGCGGCCATCGACAGCAATATCCTGACCGCCTCGTTCAAGGCCGTGCTGTCGGCGGTGAACCGCCACCTCGCGATGGCCGGGCAGCAGCAGCAGCAGCAGCCGGTCGCCCGCGCGGCCTGATGAGCGAAGGCAGTAGCGCGAAACGCTTGCCGCCCCGGCTGGACCTGCAGCCGGCGGCCCGGCGCGAGCAGAAGGCCGCGCAGGTGCGCGGGGTCGAATCGATCCAGGCGATGCGCGATGCGATCCGCAGCGCCGCCCGCGCGCTGCCGACCATCACCGAAGTGCCGCGCCTGGGCCGGCTCGACAGCGCGGCCTTCCGCGCCCGCGCCGCCGCGGGCCTGCCCTTCCTGATCGGCGGCGTGGTCGGGCGCTGGCCCCTGTGCACCGTGACCCCGCAGGAACTGCGCGAGCGCTTCGGCGAAGTGCCGGTACGCGCGCGCGTGGGCGACTACGTGGCGACCGCGTTCGCGCCGGACCGCGCGATGCGGGACATGCTGCTGCGCGAGTATCTCGACCTGAGCGAGTCGCCGGACAGCGACCTGCCGCCCTACGTCGGCAACCTCGAATTGCGCGAACTGAACGGCATGTGCCACTGGCCCGCGTATTTCGACAAGATGGGACCGCCGCGCTTCTGGCTCGGCCCGGCACGTACCGTAACGCCGCTGCACTGCGACTACGACGACAACATCTTCGCCCAGATCCGGGGCAGCAAGCGCATCTTCCTGGCGCCGCCGCACCACGACGCATTCCTCTACACCAGGGAAGCGAACCCCGTCCTGTTCGGCTCACCCTTCGATCCGGAAGCGCCGGACTTCGACGCCTTCCCGCTGGCACGCCAGGCGGCCATCGTCGAGGTCGTGGTCCATCCCGGCGACATGCTGTACGTGCCGGCCGGGTGGTACCACCAGGTACGGGCGCTGAGCTTCTCCCTATCCGCCAATCGCTGGGCACGGGCCTTGCCGCTGGCCCTGCAGGGCGGCGACTAGTCCAGCGCCGCAGCTGGCCATCACTGGTTCAGCGCGATCGCGCACACCGGCTTTACGCACCCAGGCGCAATCGATACCAGGCCATGCCGAGCAGCTCATACAGCGCATACCAGGAACGCCGCATTCCCTCGGCGCTGGGCACCCAGGCGCCAGGCGAGCGCGCCTGGTCGCCGAAGAACATGGTCGGTGCGTCGACCACCTCCAGCCCTGCGCGCTCGAACGCGAGGCGTGCCCTCGGCATGTGCATCGCATCGGTTACGAGGAGGATGCGCCGGATACCGTCCTGGTGCAATATGTCGGCGCTGTAGGCCGCGTTTTCGGCGGTGTCGTGCGAGCGCGATTCCAGCCACTTGACCGGCACGCCGAAGTCCTCGCGCAGCGCCGCGGCCATCGCATCGGCCAATGCATACGCGCGGCCATTCGCGCCCGAATGCGTGCCCTTGGTTCCCGTGCCGCCGCTGACGAGGACCGGCAGTCCGGTGCGGCGCTGCAGGTGCGCCGCGTAACGCAGCCGCGCCAGGGCAAGGTAGTCGGGAATGTCGCGGCCTCCGTATTCGGGCGCGTGCTGCAGGCGTCCGGCCGCCAGCACCACGATCGCCTGCGCACCAGCCCGCTCGGGCGCCGGCAGCGGCGACGTCATGCCTTCCAACGGCCGGACCAGGAACGATGCGCCCGCATTCGTGGACAGGAAGGCCAGTGCCGCCAGCCCCGTTGCGGCGACGATGCGCCCGGCGCGTGGCCAGCGGCGCCACACAAGCAGGCCGATAAGGATCAGCAGGAACAGGTTGGCTGGAGGAAGGATGAGGTCGCGCGGGATCGCGTTGAGCAGGTCGAGCATCGATGCAGGGTCGTTGGTGGTTTCGGTTCGAGGAAGATCACTCCGGCGGCCGCGTTTCCATCTTCTTGGTGTCCCCGCTGGTTCCGCCCTGCCCGACCCGCTCGTACTCGGCAATCACCTGCGCCCCGAACAGCAGCAAGGCCGCCCCGATCTCCAGGCTGAACATGACCACGATGGCGGTGCTCATCGAGCCGTACACCACGTTCACCTTGGACAGCGTCGAGAAGTACCACACCAGCACATGCCGCGCGACTTCCCACAGCAGCGCCGCGGTGACGCCGCCCACCAGCGCATGCGACAGCGACAGCCGGCCCACCGGCATGACGAGGTAGATCGAGGTCAGCACCAGGATCTCGCCGGCCAGGCCGAGCAGGTACAGCAAGGCGCCGGACACGCCATGCAGCGACCAGCTGTAGCCGAACAGGTTGACGCTCTCGGTGCCGATCACCTGCAGCGTGCCGGCCACCAGGGTCACGATCATGCTGCCGAAACCGAGCGCCAGGATGTAACAGTAAGGCAGCAGCGCCGACACCAGGAAGTGGCGGCGGCGCACGGCGACGCGGTGCACGAAGATTACGCTCATCGCATTTTCCAGCACCGTGAAGGCGAAGGAACTGAAGAACAGCATGGTGGCCGCCAGCACCCAGGTGATCACGTCGCGTGCGTCCAGGAAGTGCGCGACCTCGGCCACGATCGAAGCCGACTGGCCGGGCACCAGCAGTTCGAGGTAGCGGCGCAGGGTCAGCAGCAGCTCGGCCTCGTCGAGGAAGTGCGACAGCACCACCACCACCAGGATCAGGAAGGGCACGATCGAGAGCAGCGCGTAATAGGCGACGGCGCCGGCCAGCAGCAGGCCCTGGTTGGCCCGGAAGCTTTTCAGGACGCCCAGCGTGAAGGCGAGCGGATGCCCGAGGATGTAGAGATTCGCGCGCCGGTTCAGGAGACGCAGGCGCAGGCCGCGCGCGCCTTTCATCTGGCCAGCCTGATTCCGGTGAACTGCCAGCGGCTGCCTGCCGGGAAGAAGTTGCGGTAGCTGGCGCGCGCGTGGCCGTGCGGGGTGGCGCACGAGGAGCCGCGCAGCACGTACTGGTTGACCATGAACTTGCCGTTGTACTCGCCCAGCGCGCCGGCCGCCGGCGCATAGCCGGGGTATGGCGCATAGCTGCTGGCGGTCCACTGCCAGCATTCGCCGAACATCTGCGCCAGGCCGTCGCTGCCGGCCGCGCGCGGATGCAGGTCGCCGCAGGAGATCGCGACGTCGCGCGCCGCGAATTCCCATTCGGCCTCGGTCGGCAGCCGGGCGCCGCGCCAGCGCGCGTAGGCATCGGCTTCGTACAGCGAGACGTGGGTGACGGGGCGCGCCGGATCGAGCGCTTGGCGTCCGTGCAGCGTGAATTCCATCCACTGGCCGCCCTGTTTGCGCCAGTAGAGCGGCTCGCCGATCCCGCCGCTGCAGACCCAATCCCAGCCATCGGACAACCACAGGGCCGGGTCGCGGTAGCCGCCGGCGTCGACGAATTCCAGGTACTCGCCGTTGGTCACCAGACGCGAGGCCAGCTTGAACGGCGCCACGTACGCGCGGTGGCGCGGCAGCTCGTTGTCGAAGCAGAAGCCGGTGCCGCGGTGGCCGATCTCGGCCAGGCCGCCCTCGAAGTCCAGCCAGGCCAGCTGGCCCGCCGGACAGGATTCAGGCAGCGGCGAATCGAGATAGGCCGGATACAGCGGGTTCTGCGCCAGCAGGTGTTTCAGGTCGGTGAGGATCAGTTCCTGGTGCTGCTGCTCGTGCTGCATGCCGAGCTCCACCAGCGCCGCCAGCTCGCCGGAAGATGTGCCGTCCTGCGGCGCGTCCTGCAGCAGGCGCCCGATGCGCGCATCGACGTCGCGGCGCCAGGCCAGCACCTCGTCGAAGGCGGGGCGCGTGAGCAGGCCGCGCCGGGAGCGCGGGTGCTTGTCGCCGACGCCGTTGTAGTAGGAATTGAACAGCACCCGGAAGGCCGGATGAAAGGGCCGGTAGTGCCGCTCGCGCGGCTCCAGGATAAAGGTTTCGAAGAACCAGGTGGTATGCGCCAGGTGCCATTTCACGGGGCTGGCGTCCGGCATCGACTGCGCGCAGCAATCCTCACGCGACAGCGGCTCGGCCAGGTGCACCGAGCGCTGGCGCACCTGCTCGAATTCGCGGGCCTGGCGGTGTTCGTTCTCTCCCATGGCTTCCTCCCGGCTCAGTGCATGGCTCCGGGCGGGATCGCGCGCGCGTGGATCACCGCGAACCAGCCGCGTTCGTCGGTCCAGACCCCGGCGGCGGCGAAGCCGGCCTGCTCCAGCAGGCCGACGGCCGCGCTCGGACGGTATTTGTAGCTGTTTTCGGTGTGGATGCACTCGCCGGCCTCGAAGCGCCGGCTGGCACCATGCCAGCTGACCTGCTGCGCGGCCCGGGCTTCCAGGTGCATCTCGACCCGCCCCATGCGCTCGTTGTAGAAGCCGTGGTGGCGCCAGGCGCGGATGTCGAAGTCGGCGCCGAGCAGGCGGTTGGCGTGGCGCAGCACGTTCAGGTTGAAGGCGGCCGTGACGCCCAGGGCGTCGTCGTAGGCGGCGTCCAGCACCGCGCGCTCCTTGGCCAGGTCGATGCCGATCAGGATGCCGCCGTCCGCACCGCACTGGGCACGCACGCGGCGCAGGAAGGCCAGCGCCTCGTCCGGCGTGAAGTTGCCGATCGAAGAACCCGGATAGAAGAACAGCCGGCGCTCGTGGCGCACCACGTCCGGCAGCCGCCAGTCGCCGCCCGAGAAGTCCATGCCGAGGGCGTTCATCTCGATGTGGCGGAAGCGCTGCCGCAGGCGCTCGACGGCGTCCTGCAGGAAGTCGGCCGAGATGTCGACCGGGACGTACTGGGCCGGATGCAGCAGCGGAAACAGGCGCGCCGCCTTGGCGCAGTTGCCGGCGCCGAGGTCGATCAGCGTTGCGCCGGTGCCGACCGCGCGCGCGATCGCGCCGCCGTGGCGCGCGAAGATCGCCGCTTCGGTGCGGGTCGGGTAGTACTCGGGCAATTCGCAGATCGCCTCGAACAGCTTGGAGCCGAGCGCGTCGTACAGGAACTTGGGCGAGATGCAGGCATCGGGCGCGCGCAGGCCGGCATCCAGCTCGGCCCGCAGCCGCAGGGTCTCGGCCGAGGCCTCGAGGTGCGTATCGGCGGCGGCCAGGTCGGGCGCATCGGTCGGATCGTCCAGCGTCGGATGGTTCAGCATCGGTGGGTCCCGGGATGTTGACGTTCTTTCCATCATACGCGAATTGGGTCCGGACCGACGCATGCTAAAGTAGCGGTCTATGCTCGAACTCGTCGACCTCACCAAATCCTACGGCGGCCGTAAAGTGCTGGCCCATCTTTCGCACCGTTTCGCAGCCGGCGAATTCGTCGCCGTGATGGGGGAATCGGGGGTCGGCAAATCCACCCTGCTGAACCTGATCGCCGGCCTGGACGCGCCCGACAGCGGCCAAGTGGTGGTCGACGGCGTGCCGATGTCGGCGCTCGACGACGATGCCGCCACCCGGCTGCGCCGCAGCCGCATGGGCTTCATCTTCCAGGCCTTCCACGTGCTGCCGCACCTGACGCTGGAACAGAACGTGGCCCTGCCGCTGCTGCTGAACGGCCGCCTGGATACCGGCCGCGCGCGGGCCATGCTGGATGCCGTCGGCCTGCAGGGGCGCGGGGCCGACTTCCCGCGCCAGCTGTCCGGCGGCGAGCTGCAGCGGGTGGCGATCGCGCGCGCGCTGGTGCACCGCCCCGCCCTGCTGCTGGCCGACGAGCCGACCGGCAACCTCGATCCGGAGACGGCGGACGGCATCCTGCACCTGCTGCGCGACGAGATCCGGCAGAGCGGCGCCGGCGCCATCATGGTGACCCACTCGGACGCCGCCGCCGCCATGGCCGACCGCGTCCTCGTACTGACACGTTCCGGACTGAAATTAATGTAAGTTCCGCGCAGAAAGGCGGAATTTATAAACTTTTATTCATGAACAGTGCGTCAAAATTGTCAAAGTTGTAGTAGCATTCCAACAAACCCACCCAGCATAAGCCAGCACAATTACGGTCGGGCAAACTCTCCAAAACAGTCGGTGTGTGTCTTGAATGTTCATCCATTACGGAGGAAGTTCATGAGCGTACGACAGAAAAAACAGGAGCTGCTCGAGGCAATGCACCGGGCCCGGGCCATGGAGCCGTCGAGCTTCGTCCCCAACCCCTTGCTCGACACCCTGATCCAGCGAATGCAGCTGAAAAACGACGCGGAACTGTGCCGCGTCCTCGAAGTGCAGCCGCCCATCATCAGCAAGATCCGGCACCGCAAGCTGAACGTGGGCGCCACCATCCTGCTGAGGATGCACGAGAAGTCGAATATCCCGATCCGCGAGCTGAAGGAGCTCACGGCCGAGGCGCGCGCACACGCGCCGCTGGGACGCACGACGCACTGAGCGCGCGGCCGCGCAAGGCAGCCGGTCCGTGCGGCATGACGCCGCCGGGCCGCGGCCCCGGAGCGCCCTACCCTGCGGGCGGGCGCCCCGTCTTCAGCTGAGGCAGGCTGCCGAGCAGCGCTCGCAGGCTTGCCGCGTCGAGCTGGCCGAGCAGGGCAACGCCAATGCGCAGGAGTTCGCTCTTCTTGACCTCGAAGCCGGCCTTCAGGCAGGCCTGCTTGACGGCGCCGAGCACGGCGTATTCCTGCTCGGGCATGGTAAAGCTGTCGCGTACCAGGGCGGGCCGTGCCTGCGGCGCGGCTTCCGGCCGCGCGATGCCGGCTGCGCGGCCGGCGCGTGCTTTCGCAATCGGCTTCGCGGGCGCCTTTGCCGCCGCGCTGGTGGCCGCGCTGGTGGCCGCCTTGGCGGCTGCCTTGGCGGCTGCCTTGGCGGCGCTCTTCACGGGCAGCGGCTTCGCCGCGACCGGCTTCTTCGCCGCCGGCCTGACGGCCTGCGCAGCGGCCGGCTTGCGCACGGCGGTCTTGGCTGCCACCGTCCTCGCGGGCTTGGCGGCTGCCTTGGCGGCCGTGGTCTTCGCGGCCTTCACGCTTGGCGCGGCCTTGGCGGCCGCCCCCCTGGCCGGCCTGCCTGGCGCCGTCTCCGCCCCTATTGCTTTCGCGCGCGCGGTTTTTGCGGCGCCGCCGGCGGCTGATGTCTTCGCCATTCCGTGCTCCATCGTCAAACAAACCAAACAATATAGTCGATTTGGCGCCGCTCCGGAAGGACGGCACGTGCGCGAGCTCAAGACTCAGGCGGGCAGCGCCTGGCGCCGGTGGTGCAGGTCGTGCAGCAGGCCGTGGCGCAGGCCGGCGTCGGCCTTCAGCAACGTGCCGATCTCCAGCTCCTCCATCAGCGCGATCAGGATTGCCAGCGCGGCGGCGACATCGCGCACCAGCAGGCGCCCGAGTCCGGCCAGCGGCCGCCCGCCGCGGGCGTGCTCGAGCACGCGGGTGCCGAGCAGCTCGAGGCCGGCGCGGTCGATGCCGCCGGGGCCGGCGCCGTTGTCGCGTGCCAGCCGGGCCAGGGTATGGATCGTGCCGGACGCGCCGTACACGCAGTCGCGCGTGCCCGGCCCGTAGTCGGCCGCATGGTCGGCCATGCGTACCCGTGCCGAGGCGATGGCGGCCGCGAACGATACCGCGTCGATGCGGCCGTTGCCGAAGAAACTCAGGGCCTGGCGCACAGTCCCCAGCGCGACCGAACCGGCGCGCTTGACGCAGGTACCCTGACCCAGCGCAAACTGGGTCGAGCCGCCGCCGATGCTCAGCACCAGCGCGCGCGCGCCGGCGGGCGCGGTGCCGGCCACGCCCAGGCAGGTCAGCATGGCCTCCTCCTCGCCGGACAGCACCCGCAGCTCATGGCCGAGAGTCTGCTGGGCGGCCGGCAGGAACAGGTGGGCGTTGCGCGCCATGCGCAGGGTCGAGGTGGCGACCGCGCGTACGGCCGCCAGCGGATGCGCGCGCAGGCGCTCGCGCAGGCGCGCCACGCATGCCAGCGCGTCGCGCATGGCGTCCTGACTCAGGCAGCCGCTGGCGTCGAGGCCGGCGGCTAGGCGCAGCGGCACGTGCTCGCCGTCCAGCATCACCGGGACGCCGTCGCGGTAGCTGGCCACGAGCAGGCGGAAACTGTCCGAGCCGAGCACCAGGGCGGCGTAGGTCGGCGCGGATGGGTCGGGAAAATGCTCGTTCATGGAAGCTCCAGCAAGTTAAACGACGCAACAATCATCAGCTAAGAGTAATGGGCCCGGATGACGCTTCCATGACAGCGCCGGCCGGCATCCGGCATCGCTCAGGCCTCGGCGGGAACCGCCGGCGCCGGCGGCGCCAGCTCGACACGGTTGCGGCCGGCCTGCTTGGCGGCGCGCAGGGCTTCGTCGGCGCGCGCCAGCAGCGTCACGCTGCTGTCGTCCGCGCGGATCGTGGTCACGCCGAAGCTGGCGCTCAGCGTGATCATGGCACGATCAAGCTTGACCGGCGTGGCGGCGATTGCCGCGCGCATGCGCTCGGCGACCATGGCGGCGTCGTCCACGCCGGTGCGCGGCAGCAGGATCGCGAATTCGACGCCGACCAGGCGGCCCAGCTGGTCGCTGTCGCGCAGCTGGCGCTTGCAGACGTCGACCAGAGTGCGCAGCGCGGCGTCGCCGGCCGGGTGGCCGTAGCTGTCGTTGACGCGCTTGAACTGGTCGAGGTCGAACAGCACCAGCGCGGTCGGTGGACCGGGGCGGCGCGCCAGCGCCATCCACGGCGCCAGCGCCTGGAAGAAGCCGCGCCGGTTGGCGACGTCCACCAGCGCGTCGACCACTTCCAGGCGCGCCAGCTCGTCCTGCAGGCCCTCGCGGCCCAGCAGCAGCCAGCCGAAGCCGCCCAGCAGCATCAGCAGGTAGAGCGCGCCGGAATACAGCTGGCGCAGCAGTTCGTTGCTCATCCAGCCCCAGCCTGACGGCGCCAGCAGCACCAGGGCGCCGCGTACGCCGACCACCACGGCCAGCAGCGCGGTCGCCAGCGCCAGGAAGCGGCGCAGCATCGATGCCGCGCGCCAGCCGCGCGCGAGGGCGGCGGCGGCCGATAAATAGAAGCTTCCGAGGATCAGCGAGGCCGCCAGCGCGCGCAGGCCGATCTCGTCGATCCAGAAGCACAGCAGGAAGGCGGCGACCGCCAGCCCCAGCGCCGGGGCGGTGACGCTGCGCCAGCGGCCCGCGCCCGCGCGTTCCCACAGCGCGCCGGCTTCCCAGGCCACCCCGGCGATCACCAGGCCGTAGGCCACCGGCAGCGCCAGCCGCTCGGGCACCACGCCGGACGCGCCGATCGCCAGCAGCAGCCAGCCGGCCGCCTGCATCTGGCGCGACCGGCCCCAGGTCGACAGGGCCGCGAAGCGCCCGTCCCCATGTTCGAAGAAGAACAAGGCGGCGCAGATCGCCAGGTTGCCGAGCGCCAGGGCGAGGACGATGGTGGTGGAATCCATGGGCACCTTCAGAATTCGTGGACCACGGCGGTGGTGCCGTCGCCGACCTTGCTGGACCAGGCGTTCGCCCAGTAGCGCATCTGGGTCTCGCTCGGGGCTGCTTGCCAGAATACGATCAGGGTACCCTTGTGGTCGTGGATCTGGGTCAGCTTCTCGACGAAGCCCGCGTCGCCATCCGTGTCGGCCAGCGCCATCGCATAGCCGTAGACGCGGTCGAGCCGCTCGATGCGGTCGGGCTCCGTCTGGCTGTTGGTGGCGGTGATGGTGGGATGGTCGAGGAACATGCGGTCTCCGTCAGGCTGCGGCGGCCAGCTTATCAGAAACTTATCCTCTGCAACAAGCCGGACCGTTTCGCCGCGCTACTCATCGTCGTATACTCGGGCCATGCCGAATCGACCGAAGCCGCTGGTGCGTACCGAAGGCGGCCGCCGCACCCTGGAGTTCACGCCCGGCGACATCCAGAGCGCAATGCGGCTGTCGCGCCCGAGCGCGCTGGTGCTGGCCTACGCGCGCGCCATGATGTGCTTTGCCGTGCTGGTGCCGCGTCCGCGCCACATCCTGCTGGTCGGGCTGGGCGGCGGCTCGATGGCCAGGTTCTGCCACCGCCACTTTCCCGCCAGCCGGATCACCGTGCTCGAGCTGCGCGCCGACGTGATCGCGCTGCGCGAGCAGTTCCTGGTGCCGCCCGACGACGACCGCTTCCGCGTCATCCACGCCGACGCCGCCACATGGATGGCCGGTGCCGGCGATGCCGGCTTCGACGTCATCGTGGCCGACGGCTTCGACGAGGCCGGGCTGCCTCCTGCCCTGTCCAGCCGCGCCTTCTACGAGGATTGCCGGCGGCGTCTGGCGCCGGACGGGGTGCTGGTGGTGAACGTGTTCAGCTACGACCCGCGCCACGACGCGGTGCTCGATGCATTGGAGCGTGCCTTCGGCGGCCACACTTGTCGGCTCGACAAGGTAGCCGGCAACAACCGCATCGTGTTCGCGGGCGCCGCCACCCAGGGCCGCGCGGCGCGGCGGCTGCCGGCTCTGCGGCTGGAATGCCTGAACCGGCTGTGCGTGCGCCTGATTCTTGCCCGGATTGCATGGCGCTCTGTTTTTGCCTAGCCACACCTGCGCCCACTTGCCTGCTTGAGCATAACAATTTGTTTGCGGAAACAACCGCTTGTGTGACAAACTTGGCCGTTCTCATGCCTTTGGGCAAGTACTTTCTTATAGGATCCGGGATGCCGCGTCGCCGACTGCCGATATCGCTCACGCTTGCAGCGGCCCTCACGCTTGGGGGTGGCCTGGCCACGACCGCCGTGCTGACCGTCGCGGTCAACCGGCTCGAGATCGGCAACAAGACGCTGGCCTTCGAACAGGGCGCCAAGGTGCGCGTGGCCGCCCTGCGCCAGGGCATGGACGAGGCGATCGAGGTCCTGAACGTCACCAACCAGCTGTTTACCACCGTGCAGCCGGTGACGCGCTCGCAGTTCCACGATTTCACCACCCCGCTCCTGCTGCGCAATCCCTATATCAAGGCCTTCAACTTCCACCGCGCCGTGCCCGACGCCGACCGCGCCGCGCTCGAAGCCGAGCTGCAACGGATCCGCCCCGGCACCGTCCTGCGCGAGATGGTCGACGGCCGACTGGTGCCGGCGCCGCGCCGTGCCCAGTACAGCGTGGTCGACTACCTCGAACCGATGCGGGGCAACGAGCCGGCCTTCGGCCTGAACGTCGGCGAGAACGGCGAAGTGGCGCGGGCTCTGGAACGCGCCCATGCCGACGGACGCGCCGCCGCCACCGGCCTGCTGCGCCTGGCCCAGGACCCGCTCGGCACGCCCAGCTTCGAGGTGGTGATGCCGGTGTACGGCCCGGCCGGGCGCCTGCTGGGCGACACCGCCGCGGTGGTCGAGATCCAGACCTTGGCACGCGCCACCCTGGCGCGCGCCGGCCTGCTGGAAGACCGCAGCATCCTGCTCAAGCTGTACATCGGCGAACAGCCTGCCACGGGCGCGATGGTGTACGCCAACCACGACGCGGGCGAGGCCGCCGCCCCGGAATTGCCGCCGCTGCGCTGGCTGGCCCGGCCTGGCGCGCACGCGCTGGACCGCTTCGTGGCCGCCGGCCGGACCTGGACCGTCGAAGCCGCCGCGGCGCCGCGGCCCTGGTTGGCCGACCACCTGGCCTCGACCCTGCTGCTGGCGGGCGGCCTGCTTTCGACCCTGCTGCTGGCGGCCTTCGTGCAGGCCGCCGGCCAGCGCGCGCGCAAGGTGCAGGAACTGGTGCGCGAGCGCACCGCCGACCTGAAGCTGAGCAACCAGCGCCTGATTGACGACGTTCAGGCCAGGCGCCGCACCGAGAAGGCGTTGCAGGAAAGCGAGCAGCGCTTCCGCCAGCTGGTGGCGATGTCGTCCGACTGGTACTGGGAACAGGACGAGCGGCTGCGCTTCGTCGCCATGACCGGCCACTTCACCGAAAAATCCGGGATCGCGATCGAGCGCATCCTCGGCAAGACGCGCTGGGAATTCGTGGCCGGCCTGGCCGACAACGACGCCGGGCGCGAGCACATCGCCGCCATCGAAGCGCGCGAACCCTTCAGGAACCTCGAATACCGCGCCCTCGACGACAACGGCGAGGAACGCTGGTTCTGCGTCAGCGGCCAGCCGATGTTCGACGACGGCGGCCGCTTCACCGGCTACCGCGGCACCGGCAGCGACATCACGGCGCGCAAGATCACCGAGCAGCGCGTGCATCACGTGGCCCAGCACGACGTGCTGACCGGCCTGCCGAACCGCTCGCTGCTGCAGGACCGCCTGGGCCAGGCGGTGGCGTACGCGACCCGCAGCGGCCATCCGGTATGGGTGATGCTGATCGACCTGGACCGCTTCAAGTACGTCAACGACAGCATGGGCCACAAGGCCGGCGACGTACTCTTGATGACGGTGGCGGCGCGCCTGCGCTCCTCGCTGCGCGACACCGACACCGTGGCGCGCCTGTCGGGCGACGAATTCGTGGTGATCCTGTCGCAGCACGAGGACCAGCCGCTCTCCAGCGACATCGTGCAGCGCGTGATGGATTCGGTGGCCCAGCCGGTGATGCTGGGGCCGAAGGAATTCTTCGTCACCTGCAGCATCGGAGTGGCGGCCTATCCGAGCGACGGCACCCCGGCCGAGAGCCTGATCGAGCATGCGGACATCGCGATGTACCGCGCCAAGAAGCTGGGCCGCAACAACTTCCAGTTCTACACCCCGGCGATGAACGAGGAGTCGCTGGAGCGGGTGCGCATCGAAAGCGCGCTGCGCAACGCCCTGGAGCGCAACGAATTCGTGCTGCACTACCAGCCGCAGGTCGACCTGAAGACCGGCCAGATCGTCGGCATGGAAGCGCTGATCCGCTGGAAGCATCCGGAGCTGGGCATGGTGCCGCCTTCGCGCTTCGTCGGCGTGGCCGAGGACACCGGCCTGATCGTGCCGATCGGCGCCTGGGTGATGCGCACCGCCTGCGCCCAGAACAAGGTCTGGCAGGATGCCGGCCTGGGACGGCTACGGGTTGCCGTCAATTTGTCGGCGCGCCAGTTCAGCGCCACCGAACTGTTGCCGGGCATCGAGCAGGTGCTGCTTGACACCGGCCTGGATCCGTCCTGCCTCGAGCTGGAGCTGACCGAAAGCCTGTTCATGAGCGACGTCACGCCGGCCGTGGAACTGCTGCACCGCATGAAGGCGCTCGGGATCAAGCTCTCGATCGACGATTTCGGCACCGGCTATTCGAGCTTCTCCTACCTGTCGCGCTTCCCGATCGACGTGCTGAAGATCGACCGTTCCTTCGTCAACGACATCACGCACGACGCCAACGATGCCGCGATCGTGGCCTCGATCATCGCGCTGGCGCACAACCTGCGCCTGTCGGTGATCGCCGAAGGTGTGGAGACGGCCGAACAGCTGGATTACCTGCGCCACCAGGGCTGCGACGAAATGCAGGGGTATTACTTCTCGCGCCCGCTGCCGACCCAGGAATTCGAGCAATTGCTGCGCCAGCGCCGCGGCCTGGCCGCGCTGGAAGACGAGCCGCAAGCGGCTGTTGCGTAGTAATTTCTTGAACAAAGGCCGCTAAGGCCTTGTATTCTTTGTTTTATCCGCAATTTTTTGTAGCAGAAAGAATATCGTTCCCCTACAATAGCCGTAAATCTTTTGCAACAGTGATTTACGAATAATATGAAGAGGGATGATATGAACTATGAGGCGGGCGGATTGGACGACACCCTGAGCGTGGCGGACCGCAAGCTGCGCACCGACATGCGCACCCGTGACCTGGTCAACCAGGCGGTCGCGTCGATCCCGACCCTGGGCCTGCAGCGCGCCGCCGAATTCCTGGCGGCGATGAACGTGCCGGCCGAGGTCGCGGTGCGCACGCTGGTCTATCCGCACCGCCGCCGCGCAAACTGATTTCCAGCGCCGCGCTTGGCGGCGCGGCTTATTTGCGTGGCTCTTGCAAGCTGATGTCGGCCAGCGATTCGCGGCCGCGCTCGGTCAGTGCATAGCCGCCGCCTTCGAGCGCGGCGATATGCGACTTGCGGCTCAGGAACTGCGCCACATCCTCATCCAGCGCGCTCGCGGGATCCCGCTCCAGCGCGCGCAGCGCTTCGACGCAACGCCGCAGGAACAGCACTTCCTGCCCTTTCTCCGTCAGCGACAGGCTGCCATTCTTCGCATACTGCACCAGCTTCAACCCGGACAGGCGTTTGGCGTTGCGGCCGACGCAGGCATTCACCCGATCGGTGCGGGCGCTGCGCCGGATGAGTTCAAGGGCGTCGTATTCGTCGCCCGTCAGTTTCTCGTTCTTCATTCAAACTTTCGTTGGGAGCAAAGGTCGCCATGGTAAGGCGGCTTGGGCTCGCCCGCAACTTACTTCAAGACGCGCAGCGCCGCCCAGACCAGGCCGGCCCCGGCCAGCGCCCCCAGCGCCAGCGCCGCCCGCACCCGCCGCGACGCCAGCACCGAGCCGCGTCCGAGATAGATCTTGTTATGCAAAGTGCTGCCCATGCTGTCCTCCCGGGAAATGGTTGACCGATGAGCCATTATAAAAAGTTTCCCGAGGCGCTATGTACGCCAGCGTACACAATGAAAATTTTGTATCCATAAAGCAACGTTTGCATGCGCTTCGGATGCCTGGGCGCTCGCCGTATCGGGCGCCGGGAGGCCCCCGTGGCTGTTAGGATCACTCAATACGACAACGCAACTACACAAGGAGCGCACCATGAATACCTCGATCCCCCAGCCGGACCCGGGCGCCAAAGGCCCGCCGATGATGCACGAAGGCGATATCGGCAGCGGCGAAATCACGCCGGGCCAGCACGAAACGAATGAGATGATCAAGGAGATTCCGCCGCTGCCGCGCGACGGCGGCAGTCAGCAGGATGCCGGCAAGCCCGGCAATCAGCAGGGCGGCCAGGGCAAGCCCTGAGCCGCCGCGGGGCTGGCCCTAGTCCGCCTTGATCGGCGGCTGGGGCGCCCTGGGTTCTTCGACCGGGGCGCGCGACGGCGCCGGCACGTCGTCAGGATCGGGACTCGGCTGCGGTGGCGGCTGATCCGGATCCGTCGGATCGGGCGTGGTGTGGGCCCGCAGGTCGGGCTTCGGTTCTTGTTCGAAGATACTCATCCTTTTGTTTCTCCATCGTGCAAGCGGCGCGGCCATGCAAGCCGCGCCGCTGTGACTCATCGGCCGGAAGGCCCCCGGCTATCGGCCGGAAGGCCTCCCGTCATCGGCCTTCCTTTTGCTTCGCTCCGCCGCCAGCGCCCTTGCCCTTGCCGGCCTTGATGGTCGTCTTTTCGTTGTGGCTGCTCTTGTCCGGATTGACGCCGGCGCGGCGCTTGGCCAGATCCTCTTCCGAATCGTTGCCCGACTGTTTATTCTGGGTGCCGCTGGATTTCGATTGGGTCATAACAATTCTCCTAAAATGGAAAGCGTGTACACGTGACAAACGGATGACGTTTTGGCGCAGACTAGCATGTTGGAGCGGGGCCGGCTTTCAATCGTGCGCGGCCAAGGTATGATTGCCTTGTTGCCGTTTTTATATTGGAAGATCGCTCCCATGCTGCACCGCTTGCTTCCCCTCATCCTCGCTGGCGCCTGCGTCGGCGCCAGCGCCGCCGCGCCGAAACCCATGACGCTGGCCGATTACCTGGCCCTGAAAGGCCCGGTCCCCAACGCCACCTTCGCCTACGGCAGCGCCCCCTCGCAGTTCGCGGAACTGTTCCTGCCCGGCGGGCCCGGCCCCTTTCCGGTGGCGGTACTGGTGCACGGCGGCTGCTGGACCAAGGAATTCGGTGGCATCACGCAATTGCGCAATCTTGCCGCGGCGCTGGCGGAGCGCGGGATCGCGTCCTGGAACGTCGAATACCGGCGCGTCGACGAGGCGGGCGGCGGTTATCCGGGCACCTACCAGGACATGAACGCGGCCCTCGCCATGCTGGCCCAGCAGGCGCATCGCTACCCGCTCGACCTGGACCGGCTGGTGGCGGTCGGGCACTCGGCCGGCGGCCAGCTGGTGCAATGGATGGCGGGGCGGCCGCGCATCCCTGCGTCCAGTCCCTTGTACCTGCCGGATCCGCTGCCGGTGCGCAAGGTGGTGAGCCTCGGCGGACTGGCCGACCTGCGCCGCGAGCAGGCCCTGATCAAGTCCAGCTGCGACCGCGAGATCGGTCAGTTGACCGGCGCACCCAGCGACAAGCGTCCCGACGTGTTCTCCGACACGAATGCCGGCGACCTGCTGCCGAACGGCAGCCGCACGATCCTGGTGACGGGCGAGCTGGATCGTATTTCGCCGCCGCGCGTGGCGCGCGATTTCGCGGCGCGCGCCCGTGCCGCCGGCGATACCGCCGAGGTCGTGATCCTGCCGGGCGCCAGTCACTACGACGAGGTCGCGGCCAGCTCACATGCCTGGCCGCGGGTTCTGCAGGCAATCGAGTCGGCACTGCAGCCGGCCCGCTGATGCCGGGCTGTCAGTCCCAGGCGAGGCGCTTGGCCAGCCGCTGCTCGACCGTCACGTCGCCTTCCGGCACGGCGACGCAAGGCAGCACGTAGCCTTCCCGCTTTTCGTCGAAGGACAGGCCCGGCCACTCGACCAGGTAGTGCACGCTGCCGCTGCCCAGGCGGCAGATGCAGGTACGGCAGGTGCCGTTGCGGCAGGAACTGGGCAGGTCGATGCCGGCCTGCTCGGCGGCATGCAGGATCGTCGTGTCCGCGGGCGCGGGGATGGTCCATCCGGAGGGCTGGAAGGTGATCGTGAAGTCGGTCATGATGGCGATTGTACCGTCCCGGCAGCGTCCTTACGACGGCCTAACGATGGGTTCGTTCGCGCACAGACCCTTGCCCGGCCCGGCACTACGCTGAGGTTTCTATCTGTAAGTAAATGCAGGGAAACCAATATGAAAAAAATCGCCGTCGCCATCCTGGCAGCCCTCGTCGGCAGCGCATGCGCCGCCGCCGGCGCCCAGCAGGCTTACCTCGTCAAGAACAAGTCCGCCGCTGCGGCGCAGCAGGCTCCCCAACAGGCCCAGCAGCCGACCGCACAGCCGGCCGTACAGGCGCGGGTCGCGGCGGCCGACGCCGCCAACGCCCAGACAGCCGCAGCGGCACGCGCGCAGACCAACGCCACGCAGTCGGCCGCCGCGCCTGCTCCAACGCCGGCGCCGGCAGAGCCGTCGACGGCCGCGCAGATGCCGGCCCAGCAGCTTCCACAGCAGGCCGTGCAAGCGCCCGCCCCCGCCGGCGCACCAGCCGGGGCCGCCACCGAATTCGACCGCCTGCTGCGCGCCCAGGTGCTGCTCGACCGCGCCCACTTCTCGCCGGGCGAGATCGACGGCGCCTACGGTTCGAACATGCGCCAGGCCCTGTCGGGCTTCCAGAAGGCGCGCAACCTTGCCGTCACCGGCAAGCTCGACGAGGCCACCTGGAACGCGCTGAATGCCGACACCGCGCCGACCATGATCGCCTACACGCTGGCGGACGCCGACGTCGCCGGCCCCTTCCGTCCGGTCCCGGAGGACATGATGGAAAAGGCCAAGCTGCCCTCCCTCGGCTATGCCAGCGTGCAGGAAGAACTGGGCGAGAAATTCCATGCCAGCCCCGGCCTGATCGAAAAGCTGAATCGCGGCAAGGACCTGACCCGCGCCGGCGAACAGATCATGGTGCCGAACGTGACCGGCACCCCGGCGCTGCCGCCGGCGGCCCGGATCGTGGTCTCGCGCGATGCGCATATCCTGACGCTCGAGGACGCGACCGGACAGGTGCTGGCGCAGTATCCGTCGTCGACCGGCAGCGAGCACGATCCGCTGCCGATCGGGACATGGAAGATCGACGGCATTGCGCGCAATCCGACCTATCACTACAACCCGAAACTGTTCTGGGACGCCAAGCCGGGCGACGCCAAGACCAAGATCCCGGCCGGCCCCAACAACCCGGTCGGCGTGGTGTGGATCGACCTGTCGAAACCCCACTACGGCATCCACGGCACTCCGGTGCCCGGCTCGGTCGGCAAGACCGAGTCGCACGGCTGCATCCGCCTGACCAACTGGAGCGCGGCCGAAGTGGCCGGCCTGGTGAAGGCCGGCACCGAAGTCGTATTGAAGGAGTAAACTTTTCACCGTAAGGAGATCGCAATGAGATGGTTGTTGACCTTCCTGCTCGGCGTGCTGGTCGGCGCCGGCGGCCTGTTCGCCTGGCTGCGCCAGATG
Source organism: Massilia sp. LXY-6 (assembly GCF_051233485.1). Lineage (NCBI taxonomy): Bacteria > Pseudomonadati > Pseudomonadota > Betaproteobacteria > Burkholderiales > Oxalobacteraceae > Massilia > Massilia sp. LXY-6. The sequence goes on along the minus strand of NZ_JBKFGF010000015.1, from coordinate 57,495 downwards.
CCCCACGAGCCGCCGGCATTCGCCCAGGCGCCCGCTACCGGCTCGCCTCCCACGGGCTCGCTGCCCGCGCCGCCCGGGCCGGACATCGAGGGCAAGCTGCCGCCCGCACCGAAGGTCACGCCCGATCTGACCGAACTCGACCTGCCGCTGCGTCCATCCACCACGGCCTTGCCGGCGGGGACGAGCGTCCCGTCCCTGCCGTCGGGCAAGCTGGTGGTGCCGGTCGAAGGCGTGTCCCTGGCGGACATCAAGGACAACTTCGACCAGCCGCGCGGCACCGAGCGCCACCATGAAGCGCTCGACATCATAGCGCCCAAGGGCACCAAGGTGGTGGCCACGGCCGACGGCAAGGTCGTCAAGCTGTTCACCAGCAAGCCGGGCGGCCTGACCGTCTACCAGTTCGATCCTACCGAAAAATACGCCTATTACTACGCCCACCTGGACCGCTATGCCGAGGGGTTGAAGGAAGGTATGGAAGTGAAACGTGGCGATCCGATCGGCTATGTCGGCACGTCCGGGAACGCCGACCCGAACGCGCCGCACCTGCATTTCGCCGTGTTCGAGCTGACGCCCGAGAAGCAGTGGTGGAAAGGGACGCCGGTCAATCCTTATCCGCTGCTGGTGCAAGGATCGACGCTGGTCAGCGCTGGCGGCGGCGCCTCCGCAGCAGGCCGCTGAGGACCCGGGAGGCAAGTCCGCTGCTGGCGCAGTCAACAGGCCGGGCGCCCCCGCCCTTTACTCGTCGATGTCGGCGCCGGCCTTGATGGCCGCGGACGTGGGCTGTCTGCGACGGCGAACAGGCCAGTCGCATCCCTGCGGCTACCACCTGCATGTTGGCCCCGGCAGGATTTCTTAGGTGCATGTATACTGCAGTACTGCATCGGCATCGTCTGGCACGTTGACCGCACGATGTCATAACTACCTGATTTTTCAATGAAATTACGCCAACTTTCCGTTTTCCTGGGCGGATACCTGGTGACGGTCGTCGTCCTCGCCCGCCTGTACCATGGCTTTTCCGGAATTGCCTCGGCCACCCACATTGCCATCTGCCTCGCCATCGCCCTTCTGATCGGCTTCGGGGCCGGCACCTCGGAAACGGCCGCACGGCATGGGATGAGCTTCGTTCTCGCCGCGTTCTGCGGCGCGCTCACGATCCTGCTGTCGTTCTACCTGGGCATGGCCGTGGTCGCCCTGCCTTATGTCTTCTTCTGGACGAACGCCGTCTGGCTGGGACTGCAGGCGGCCCGAATCTGCCGGGCCGCTCTGAACGCAGCGTCGGTGCAGTAGACAAGCCCGGCGGCCCCGCCCTCACTCGTCGACGTCGGCGCCGACGTTGATGGCCGCGTAGGCGCGCTGCACGGCGATGGCTTCCTTGCCGCCCTTGCCGTAGAGTTCCTCGGCCGCCTCGATCATCTTGGCGCGCGCATCGGCATAGTTGGTGCTCGAGGTGAACTTGGTGGTGTTCGCCTTGAACCAGATGCGGTAAGCCTTGTCGAGGCCGATGCCGCTCATCGCCGCCGGCGCCTTGACCAGGTATTTGCTGTAGTAGTCGCTGGCCTTGTCCGCGTTCGACCCTTGCGACAGGAAGTAGAACATGCGGTTGTTCGGCCCGCTGCTGTAGTGGACGTCGATGCGCCTGAGCGAGCTGCTCCAGGCATCCGGACTGCTGCCGTCCTTGCTCGGCTTGTACATCCAGCGCAGCGGCGTGCCGCTCTTGCTGATCTCCTTGCCCAGCACCCAGTCGTTGCCGGTGGCGGGAATGGTCTCGCCCTTCCCTCCCGCGCGCGCATAGGCTTCGACCACTTCGCCGTTGATGTCGGAACTCGACTCGTTCAGCCCGCCCGACTCGCCCGAGTAGGTCAGGTTCGAGGTGGCGGCCGTCACGCCGTGGCCCATCTCGTGGCCGATCACGTCGATCGAGCCCAGGCTGGTGAAGCTGGAGCCGTCGCCGATGAACATGCAGCGACAGGTGTCGCTGTAGTAGGCGTTGTCGTAGGCGGTGTTGACGTGCGCGGCGATATAGGTTGCCGTGTTGTGGCCGTCCAGCGACTGCCAGCCGAAGACGTTCTTCAGGGTGTCGTAGGTGTTCATCAGGCCCCACATGGCATTCACCGCGGCGGTCTGGCCGTTGGCATCCAGGGTCGAGCCGCCCGACACATAGTTCTTGCCGTCGCCCCAGGTGTTGGTGTCGTTGACGTAGACGCTGCCGGCGGTGCTGCCGTGGTTGGCATTGGTGATCGCCATCGCCCCGAACATGCCGCCGGTGCCGCGGCTGTCGTCGACCATCTTGTACTTGCCGTCGACCAGGGTGGTGTTGATCGGCACCTCGCCGTTGTACTGGCTCTTGCCCACCCCGGCCACGGTCTGCAGCATGTTCCACTGGTCGAGGATGTGGCCGTCGCGCGCGCTCACCACGGTGTCGTGGTAGACCGGCTGGTCGCCCACGTGCATGCGGGTGTGGACCAGGTAGGCGAGCTCGTAATGGTCGACGACTTCCTGGACGTCGAGGGCGTTGAGCTCGACCTCCGGCTTGTCCTGGGCGGCGGCGGTGCGCTCGATGCGCAGGACCGGATAGATGATCAGCTCGGCGCTCGGCGGGGTCGCGTGGCGTGCATCCGCGCCAAGGCTGCCCAGCGCCGCGTCGATCGCCTGCTTGGGAGAGATCACCGGGACCACGCTGAAGTCGGTGCCCGGACCGGCGGCCGCGGCCGCGCCGGTGCCCGTGCTGCCACCCATATTCTTGCCGAGGCCGGTGCGGCGTTCCGATGCCGACTCGGACTGGATGCGCCCGCTCGGGTCCAGCACCAGCACCGATTCCGAGCCGAAGATCGGCACGCCCTTCCAGGTATGGGCGACGCGCGCGACCTGGGTGCCCTGCATGCCGGGATGCTGGACCAGGACCGTGAAGCCGTGGCGTGCGTCGAGGCCGCGCTGGGCCCGGCGTGCCTCGAGCTGAGCCACGATGCCGGTCTTCGACTGCGGCGTGGCCACTATCGGCGCGCTCATCATCGTGTTCGGCAGCGGCGCGGCGCCATGCGCGGTGCCGGGGAAGCACGTTAAAGAGGAAACGGCGCCGATCGACGCCGCCAGAAGTGTGAGGGAACGCTGGTTCATCTCTCGTCTCCAATCGGTTGGGCGGCCTTAAGCAAGCTCTGCTTTGGGCACCATCAGAGTGTGGACGAGCTTTCAGGAAAGGATTTGCTCAGAAACAAAAAGCCCCACAGCGGCGGGAAGCGCTGTGGGGCGTATCGCGAGACGCTACTATAGGTATTTCGTCAACGGTCGCGGCGGCGCATCAGGTACACCGCGGTACCGACCACCGCGGTGGCGATGGCCGCCTTCTTCACCAGCCCGGCCTTGTTGTGTTGCCACTCGGCCTTGATACCCATCTCGGCCAGCACATTCGGTACCTTGCCCTGCGCCAGGTCCTCGCCGATGCCCTCGACCACGTTCACGCGGTCGGCCGCCAACAGGATCAGCCAGTGGCGCATGTCGTTTTCGGACCAGCGAAAGGCCAGGCGGCGCATCATGCCGGACAGGCCCTTGGGCGGCTGGGCGGTGCCGAAGATCGGCGTGATGCCGGGGCGCTCGGTCGACACCAGCACCTCGACGTTTTCCGGCTGCTGCGGCAGCTTGCCTTCGTGCGCGTGGATGAAGCGCGGCGGGGTGCGTTCCATCGGCACGCCAGGACGGTTCTTGCGGTCCAGGTCGGCGCCCCAGCCCTTGATGTGGGCCAGCTGTTCGCGGCTGGGCCGCTGCGGGACCATCGGATAGTCGTCCTGGTGCTCGTCGGCGTGGCCGCTGTGGTGGTGCTGGTGCGAATCCGGGTTGACTTGGTCGGAAGTTTGCATGTGATCTCCTTATTGCATTGCGCTGGCCTGGACCGCGCGGACCTCGTGGGCGCGCGGCGGGATCAGGACGGTCTTGATGCAGTTGTCGAGTTTGCTGGAGAAGATGTGATAGGCGTCGGCGATTTCTTCGAGCGGCACGCGGTGGGTGATGATGTCCTTCGGGCTCAGGCGCCCTTCGCGGATATGCTCGATCAGGCGCGGCAGGTGGCGCTTCACGCTGGCCTGGTTGGCGCGGATCGTCAGGCCCTTGTTCAGCACATTGCCCATCGGGACCATATTGAAGGTCGGGCCGTACACGCCCACGATCGACACGTTGCCGCCCTTGCGCACCGAGTTGATGCACCAGTGCAGCACGGTGGACGAGCCGGCTTGCGCCTTCATCAGGCGGCCGGTGAGCGTTTGCGCGATCGAGCCGGCGGCGTCGCCGCCCACGCAGTCGATGCAGACGTCGGCGCCCATCCAGTCCGTCATCTTCTTGATGTGCTCGGCCATGTCCTCGACCTCGCGGAAATTGACCACCTCGCACTGGGCCCAGCGCTTGACGAACTCCAGGCGGTACTCGACCTCGTCGACCACGATCACGCGTCCCGCCCCCATCAGCCAGGCCGACTTGGCGGCCAGGATGCCGATCGGACCGGCACCGAAGATCACCACGGTGTCGCCTTCGCTGATGTCGCCCATCTCGGCCGCCTGGTAGCCGGTCGGCGTCACGTCGGTGAGCAGCACCGCGTCGTCGTCGTGGATGTCGTCCGGGATCAGCATCGGGCCGACGTCGGCCATCGGCACGCGCACGTACTCGGCCTGGCCGCCGTCGTAGCCGCCGGCCGTGTGCGAATAACCATAGATGGCGCCGACCGCGGTCGCTTCCGGATTCGTGTTGTGGCAGTTGCCGTACAGTTCGTGCTGGCAGTAGAAGCAGGAGCCGCAAAACAGGTTGAACGGCACCATCACCCGGTCGCCCACTTTCAGTGTCCGCACGTCCGAACCGACGTCCTCGACCACGCCGATGAACTCGTGGCCGAAGGTATGGCCGACGCGCGTATCGGGCACCATGCCATGGTACAGGTGCAGGTCGGAACCGCAGATACAGGTACGCGTCACGCGCACGATGGCGTCGCCAGGATGTTCGATGACGGGATCGGGCTTGTGATCGGCACGGACGCGATATGGCCCCCGGTAATTCATTGCCAGCATATGTCCTCCTCGGATTGGTTGACGGCCCGCAGCTCAAGAACGGGCACTTGGACAAGAAGTTATGTCAAAACGCCAAGAAAGGCGATACGCGCACGGAAACGAACACAGGTTTCTCGACAAATTCTTATGTATTTGTTTTTAAAAGGAAATTTCTTATTTTTCAGAAATGAAAATGGCCGCACAATGGCGGCCATTCAAGGGGACAGGTACGTGGCTGCTACAACTGACGTGCCTCGAAGGTATTACATTGGTCGACAGAGCCGGTCTGCAATCCTTTCGTGAACCAGCGAACCCGCTGCGCCGAGGTACCGTGCGTGAACGAATCCGGCACGACCTCGCCGCGCGACTGGCGCTGCAGCGCGTCGTCGCCGATCGCGCTGGCCGCGGCCAGGGCCGACTCGACGTCGCCCTGCTCGATGATCTGCTTGGCCTCGTTGGTGTGGTAAGCCCAGACGCCGGCGAAGCAGTCGGCCTGCAGTTCCACGCGCACCGACAGCGCATTGGCCTCGGTCTCGGACAGGCGCCGGCGCATGCTGTCGACCTTGCCGGAGATACCCAGCAGGTTCTGCACGTGGTGGCCGACTTCGTGCGCGATCACGTAGGCCTGGGTGAATTCGCCGCCGACGTGGAAACGCTGCTGCATCAGGTTGAAGAAGGACAGGTCGAGGTAGACCTTGCGGTCGGCCGGGCAATAGAACGGGCCGACGGCGGACTCGCCGGTGCCGCAACCCTGGGTCGGCGTGCGGTTGTCGTACAGGACCAGCGTCGGCGGCGTATAGGTCGCGCCATTGGCCTTGAAGATCTGGGTCCAGGTGGTTTCGGTAAAGCGCAGCACCGTGAGCACGAACTTGGTCTCGCGATCGTTGGCCGGCGGATGCGAAGGCGCCTGCTGGACATGGGCCGGCGAACCGCCGCCGGACAGCAGGTTCAGGATGGTGCCGGGCGAAACCCCGAAGAACCAGGAACCGAGCAGCGCGATGGCGATCGTCCCGATCCCCACGGTGCCGCCGCCGATGCCGAAGCCGCCTCCGCCTCCGCCGCCGCGGCGGTCTTCCACATTGCTGCTCTCTTCATTCCCTTCCCAACGCATATCGTTCTCCTTGCTTATCGTCCGGCGGTCCGCTTCAGGCCCACCGCGCCCGCCTGCTCGCGGACATCCTTGTTACGGAATTCCTCATCGGCCGCGATACCGGCGCGCCGCTCGTCGTGCAGCTGGCGCTCGTGGCGCTCGCGTTCGACTTCGCGCTCCAGTCGGGCCTTGAGGGAATCGTTGGGCAATGTGGTGTTCATGGCAATCCTTGATGGAGTGGCCGGGCGCCATCGCCCAGCCCGTTCCTGCAGTATGCGCGGGCATGCCCGCCGGGTATGTACGAGCCTTCACATAGTGCATCGGCTTTTTCCGCACAATCAGGATTCTAGCGGAAGCCGGCGCTATGTACGCTGACGCACGGATTCCTTCCCGTCCCGAGCCCATGCTGGCGCCATGACCCTGACCCTGCGCTCCCCATCCGCCCTTACCGCCCTCGGCCGCCAGCTGCTTGGCCAGGATTACCGCTTCATCACCGTCACCCCGGCTACCCACCGGCGCGTCAACCGCCGCCCGGAAAACGCCTGGGCGCACGACCTGCGCGGCGTGCTCGGCTGGAGCCGTCCCTACCGCGACGGCGTGCTGCCGGCGGAAATCGACGCACAGCTGCTCGAGGCCGGGTTGCGCGAGGATGTCGAGCAGGATGGCGAGGCCGGCCGGCGCGCGCGCGTGCGCGCCTCGACCATCGGGCGCCGGCTCTACTTTCACTCCGCCTGGCCGACCAGCGACGACGACGCCGTGTTCTTCGGTCCGGACACCTACCGCTACATCGCCGCCCTCAGGCGCGCGCTGGCCTCGCCGCTGCTGCGCCGTCCGGTCCGGCGCGCGGTCGACATCGGCTGCGGCGCCGGACCGGGCGCGATCGAACTGGCCCTGTGCTGCCCCGACGCCACCGTCTACGGCACCGACATCAACGCCGATGCGCTCGCGCTCACCGAGGTCAACGCCGAGCTGAACGGCGCCACGAAACTCATCCCCTGCCGCAGCAACCTGCTGGACGGCGTCGACGGCCACTTCGACCTGGTGATGTCGAACCCGCCCTATATCCTCGATCCGGACGAACTGCCCTACCGCCACGGCGGCGGCGAGCATGGCGCCGAACTGTCGATCCAGATCGTGAAGGCCGCCCTGGCGCGCCTGCATCCGGGCGGCAGCCTGCTGCTGTACACGGGAGTCGCCATGGTCGACGGCGAAGACCGCTTCCTGGCCACGATCCGCCCGCTGCTGGACGCGGCCTGCGAGGAATGGCGCTACGAGGAGCTGGACCCGGATATCTTTGGCGGCCAGCTGGACTGCGACGGTTACGAGCAGGTGGAGCGCATCGCCGCGGTGTGGCTGCATGCGGTGAAGCAGCGCTGAAGATAGGGCGCCGTCGAAAGAAAACCACAGATTCATTACCAGTTTGTAATCAAGCGCGGAAATTCCCATTCGGCAACTTCCATTGCATCATATAATCGCCCGCACCTCGTTCAACGCCAGGCCGCCCTCCGCGGCCGTCGGCATCACTGCTGAATCCCTATGAAGATTACCAAGCTCAAGGTATGGGCGCGGCTCGCGCTCGCGTTTTCCATCGTGCTCATCCTGATGGTGGCGCTGGCCATCAACGGCGTCGCCAACATGGCCACGATGCAGGAAAAAATGAACAAGATCGTCGACAGCGACAACGCCAAGGCCAGGCTGGTGGCGGGCATGCGGCAGTCGGTGATGAATGCGATCATCAACGGCCGCAACATCGCGCTGATGAGCGACCCGGCCGAGATCGACGCCGAGAACAAGCGCCTGGCGGCCAACCGCGCCGAGTACGCCGTCCTGTTCGACAAGCTGTCGGCCAGGATCTCCAACGAGGCCGAGAAGGCGGCGCTCGACAAGATCGTGACCGAGCGTGCCGCCTCGGTCAACGTCGTCACCAAGATGACGGCACTGGTCAAGGCCGGCCAGCGCGAGGAATCGAACCACGTGCTGCTGAACGAACTGCAGCCCTTGCAGACCCGGACCGTCGTCGCCATGGACGACATGGTGGGCCTGCTCGAACAACAGGTGGACGCCGCCGCACATGAAGCGGCCGCGGCGCACCAGGCGGCGCGCCGCCAGACCCTGCTGATCACCCTCACCGCCCTGCTGCTGGGCGGCGCCATGGCCTGGCTGATCACGCGCAGCCTGCTGCGCCAGCTGGGCGGCGAACCCGGCTACGCGGCCGACATCGCCGGCCGCATCGCCAACGGCGAGCTGGACGTGCGGGTGGCGCTGCGCGAGGGCGACCGCGGCAGCCTGCTGTTCGCGATGGAGAGCATGCGCGCCAGGCTGGCGGACCTGGTCGGCCACGTGCGCGAGGCCACCCACCACATCGCCCATGCGTCCGGCGAAATCGCGAGCGGCAACGCCGACCTGTCGGCCCGCACCGAAGTCCAGGCGGGCTCGCTGGAAGAGACCGCGTCGACGATGGAAGAGCTGACCTCGACCGTGAAACAGAACGCCGATCACGCCCACACCGCCAACGCGCTGGCGCGCACGGCGTCGAGCGTGGCGGCGCGCGGCGGCGAGGTGGTGGCGCAGGTGGTGGACACCATGGGCTCGATCAACGACTCCTCGAAGAAGATCGTGGACATCATCTCGGTGATCGACGGGATCGCCTTCCAGACCAATATCCTGGCGCTGAACGCGGCGGTGGAAGCGGCACGCGCCGGCGAACAGGGCCGCGGCTTCGCGGTCGTGGCCTCGGAAGTGCGCAACCTGGCCCAGCGCTCGGCGGCCGCGGCCAAGGAAATCAAGGCGCTGATCGACGATTCGGTCGACAAGGTCGACACCGGCAGCCGCCTGGTCAACCAGGCCGGCATGACCATGAGCGAAGTCGTCGACAGTATCGGCAAGGTGGCCGACATCATGGCGGACATCAGCGCCGCCACGCTCGAACAGACGCACGGCATCGAACAGGCCAACCGCGCCATCATGGACATGGATGGGGTGACCCAGCAGAACGCGGCGCTGGTCGAGGAAGCGGCGGCGGCGGCGCAGGCGATGCAGCAGCAGGCGAGCGAGCTGGCCAAGCTGGTGAGCGTGTTCAAGGTGGGTGCGGCGGCGCCGGCGGTTGCTGCGCCGACGAAGCGATTGAGGGTATAGGGGCTCCAAGGCCTGCCGCCGCCTTTGCGAACAACCGGTGTGCAGCATTCGATCGTACCTGCGGCGGGTTCAGAACTTGTGGTTCATGCCGACCGTGAAGGCGCTCGAGGCCTGGCCTCGTTCCACGGCCGAACCGCCGCCCGATGCATCCCCTACGGCGTAGCTGGCGGCATTCTGGTTGTCGATGCGCGCGTACGAGGTGTACAGCTTGCTACGCGTCGACAGACTGTAGAGGTAACCGATGCCGACTTGTTTTGCGCCACGGTTGGCTTTGCACCGGTCGGTCTTGCTGATGACGGACGCCATGATGCTGCCTCGGCCGACCGGGATGGAAGCGCCGACCATGATGCTGCGGAAGTCGGCATCGCTTGCTCCAATACCTTTTTCCGTTTCGACGCCGGCATGGGCAAGCACCGGGCCGAGGTTGTAGGTTGCGCCCAGCAACACGAGTCGATGGCCGGCGCTGGCGGGATTGCGGGAATCGTTGTTGAGCTTGTCGTAAGCCAGGGTTGCGAACACAGGACCGTTGATGTAGTTCGCCGATGCGCCCAGGGTTTTATTGGCGCTGCGATTGCCTGGCATTTCACCCATGCCGTACAGGCCATTGAAACTGAAGCCGTGCACTGGCACTGACGAGTAGGTAATGGCGTTGTCAGTGCGGATATTGCTAGTATTCATCAGGTTGGCGACCTGGCCGGGCAAGCCGAGGCCGAACGGATCGATCGAATCCAGCGACAGGTAGATCGGGTCGTATTGATGGCCCAGGTTGACTGCGCCGAAGAGGCCGGACAACCCGACATATGCCTGGCGACCGAACAACGCGCCTTGGCGGCTCGTACCGGTGTCGAGATCGAAACCGCTTTCCAATTGGAAATTCGCCTTCAGGCCATTGCCGAGCTCCTCAGTGCCTTTGAAGCCCAGGCGATTGCCCGATTGCACGCCGGTTGCCAGTTTCGTGATCGAGCCGGAGGCGCCGCTTTCACGCGTCAAACCTGCATCCACGATACCGTAGACGGTGGCGGAAGACTGTGCAGAGGCAGCAGTGGCTGCGAACAAAGACATGACTGCAGCGACGTAAAACGGCTTTCCCATGTGTGTCATCCTTATGATCGTTGTCGTAAACTTCCTGCCGGCATGTCGGCGGGTGCGGGATGCCTCGACCCCGGAACGGTGGCGCGGCGATGCCTTGGCCGTCCGGATCGCGGACGGCACAGGCGTGACTCGACCATGCCGCCTTCGGGTCGTTCAGGCGATGTCTGAGGTCTTTTTAGTTACGCTGGCAGGACCGTTTGTCTTACTTCCCTGTTGCGGCCAGTTCGAATGGCACGGGCGTCAGGCGGTCCGGCGAAACCTTGGATGCGGCACCGGCAATGTGCTGCTCGAAAGTCCGGCTGATCTGGATGCCGACCCGGCCGACTCCCTGCAACACATCCGGTTTATGCAGCGTCAATGTGAGCCAGAGCGGACAGAATTCGTCGAAGATCAGGCGTGCAAGATATTCGGCCAGATGTTCGAGCAGGCCAAAACGGCGTTGCGCCAGGACGGCGCGCAAACGTTCGACCAGCACCGCATAATCGATCGTGTCTTCGATGCGGTCGCTATGTGCGGCCTGTCCGCCGATACCCAGGCGCAGGCTGATCGACACCATCTGGCTGCCGGTCAGTTCGTGTGGATAAATGCCGATCTGGGCAAGTGTACGGATATCATCGATGAATATCTGGTTCATGGTGGAATCTGCCCTTGCTTGCAAGATCAGTTCAGGACGACGGTCTTGCCGCCGTTCAGGAACACCCGCTGCTCGATGTGATAGCGCACGGCACGCGATAATGCGAGGCACTCCATGTCGCGCCCGACCGCCAGCAAGTCTTCGGCCCGGTGGCTATGCTTCACGCGTTCCACGACCTGCTCGATGATCGGGCCTTCATCGAGATCGGTAGTGACATAGTGGGCGGTAGCGCCGATCAGCTTGACGCCGCGTGCATGAGCCTGATGATAGGGTTTTGCACCTTTGAAGCCCGGCAAAAATGAATGATGGATATTGATCGCACGTCCGGCAAGATGCGCGCACAGCGCTGGCGAAAGAATTTGCATGTAACGGGCAAGCACGACCAGTTCGGAACCCGTGCTGTCGATCAGCTCGACCAGTCGCGCCTCCTGTTCACTGCGCTTGTCCGCATTCACCGGCAGATAATGGAAAGGTAATCCGGCGGCCTCGGCCAGCGGGGCAAGATCCGGGTGGTTCGACACCACCGCAGGAATTTCCATGCGCAACTCGCCCATGCGCCAGCGATACAGCAAGTCATTCAGGCAGTGGTCAAAGCGCGACACCATGATCAGGACGCGCGGCAGCCTGGTCTCATCGTGCAAGGCCCACTGCATGCCGAAGCGCGCCGCTATCGGTGCGAATGCCTCGCGCAGCGAGACCAGTGGCGGCGTCTGCCCGCGTTCGCCCCTGAAAACACAACGGACAAAGAAACAGTCTTCCAGTTCGTCGTCGAACACCTCGAATTCCTTGATGTAGCAGCCGCGGCTATCGAGGAACCCGGAGATCGCGGCAACCTGCCCTTTCGCGCTGCGGCATGTCACGGTGAGGATGTATTCCGGTACGGCTACCGGCGTGGTGGATGGCATGGCAATACTCTCGTCTTGTAGGGAATACGTGGGGCGGGCAGAGCTCAGCCAGCCCCCGCTGAATGGGCCTGCTGGTCGGCGTGGTACGACGAGCGCACCATCGGGCCGGATGCGACATGCCGGAATCCCATGCGCTCTCCCAGCAAGCGCAACTCCTCGAATTCGGCCGGCGTCACGTAACGGCGTACCGGCAAGTGATGCAGGCTCGGTTGCAGATACTGCCCGATGGTCAGCATATCGACCGCATGCGCGCGCAGGTCGTGCATGGTCGCCTCGATGTCCTCGCGCGTCTCGCCTACCCCCAGCATCAGTCCCGATTTGGTGGCGATGGCCGGATGCCGTGCCTTGAAGTCTGCAAGCAATTGCAGCGAATGCAGGTAGGCGGCGCCGGGGCGCACTTCCCGATACAGTCGCGGCACCGTCTCGATATTGTGATTGAAGACATCCGGCGGCTCGGTACCGAGCAATTGCAGCGCGAGATCGGCGCGACCGCAGAAATCCGGCGTCAGCACCTCGACGGTGATACCGTTGCTGGCCGCCCGCACCGCTCGTATGCAGTCGGCAAAATGCTGCGCCCCGCCGTCGCGCAGGTCGTCGCGGTCGACCGAGGTAATGACGACGTATTTGAGCCGCATCGCGGCGACTGTGCGTGCCAGGTTCGCAGGCTCCTCGGGGTCGAGCGCCAGCGGGCGGCCATGACCGACGTCGCAGAACGGACAGCGCCGCGTGCAAATGGCGCCCATGATCATGAAGGTTGCCGTACCCTTATTGAAGCATTCGCCAAGGTTCGGGCAATTGGCCTCTTCGCACACCGTGTGCAAGCGGTTCTCGCGTAGCGCGCCGGTCAGTTCACGCACATTTTTCGTGCCGCGGAAAGCCGCGCGAATCCATTCCGGCTTGCGCAACAATTCAGCCTGCTTGATCGGAATGATCTTGATCGGTAGCCGTGCCATTTTTTCGGCGCCGCGCAGTTTGACGCCGGCCTGTGGTTTGCCTGGTGTTTGCATGATGACTCTTTCTCCGTCAACCACGGTAGTAACGCTGCGGCACGAAAGGCATGGTGGCGACCTCGACCGGCACCGCTTTGCCACGCACCATCGCCGACAAGGCAGTGCCCGGTTTGGCCAGCGCGGTGTCGACATAGCCCATTGCAACCGGGGCCTCCACCGTCGGCCCGAAGCCGCCGCTCGTGACGATGCCGACCTTGCGGCCGCCGGCATCGACCAGCTCGGTACCCTCGCGCACCGGCACTCGGGCATTCGGGCGCAGCCCGACACGCTTGCGGGCGACGCCGCCGGCAATATGGCCGAGCACAAGGTCGGCCCCGGGATAGCCGCCGGGACGCGCCCCATCGGCGCGGCGCGATTTCGACAGCGCCCACAACAAGCTGCTCTCGACGGGTGATGTGGCTGCGTCGAGATCGTGACCATACAGGCACAGGCCTGCTTCCAGGCGCAGCGAATCGCGCGCGCCGAGGCCGATAGGCGCCACTTCAGGCTGGCTCAGCAATTCACGCGCCAGCGCTTCCGCCCTGTCAGCCGGTACCGATATTTCAAAACCGTCCTCTCCGGTGTACCCCGAACGGCTGATGATGCATTCGGCACCGACCAGGGCGACGGTGGCGGTCGTCATGAAGACCATCGTTGCCGTTTCCGGCGCCAGCCGCGCCATCACGGCGGCGGCGGCCGGGCCCTGTAACGCAAGCAAGGCACGATCTTCGAGCACCTCGATGCGGCAGCGGCCGGCGAGGTATCGGCGCATGTGCGCGATATCCTGCTCCTTGCACGCGGCATTGACCACCACGAACAGGCTGTCGCCGGTGTTGGCGACCATCAGGTCGTCCATCACGCCGCCGCGCTCGTTGGTGAACAGGGCATAGCGCTGGCTACCCTCCGGCAGGTCGATGATATCCACCGGCACCAGCGTTTCCAGTGCGGCGGCGGCATCGGGTCCGGACAGGCGCACCTGCCCCATGTGCGAGACATCGAACAGGCCCGCCTGGGTGCGGGTGTGGACGTGCTCCTTGATGATTCCGGTGGGGTACTGCACCGGCATGGCATAGCCGGCGAATGGCACCATCCTGGCGCCGAGGGACAGGTGCAGGTCGTACAGCGGGGTGCGCAACTGGGGTGCGTCGGTGTGGTCGTCGCTCAATTTTCTTCCTTGTCGGTGGAGTGGATGGCCATCAGCATTCGATGACATTGACAGCAAGGCCGCCGCGCGCGGTCTCCTTGTATTTCAGCTTCATGTCGGCGCCGGTCTCGCGCATCGTCTTGATGACCTGGTCGAGCGATACGAAATGCTTGCCGTTACCGTGGAGCGCCAGGCGGGCGGCGTTGATCGCCTTCATCGAACCCATCGCATTGCGCTCGATGCATGGCACTTGCACCAGGCCGCCGACCGGGTCGCAGGTCAGGCCGAGGTTGTGTTCCATGCCGATTTCAGCGGCATTTTCGACCTGTTCCACCGTACCGCCCAGCACTTCCGCCAGCGCGCCCGCCGCCATCGAGCAGGCCACGCCGACCTCGCCCTGGCAGCCGACTTCGGCGCCGGAAATGGACGCGTTCTCCTTATAAAGAATCCCGATTGCCGCGGCGGTAAGCAGGAAGCGGATCACGCCTTCGTCGTTAGCGCCGTGGCAGAAACGGGTGTAGTAGTGCAGTACCGCCGGTACGATCCCGGCCGCGCCGTTGGTCGGTGCGGTGACGACGCGCCCGCCCACGGCATTTTCCTCGTTCACCGCCAGCGCGTAGAGATTCACCCAATCCATGACCGCCAGCGGGTCACGCATGGCAGCTTCGTTCTGGCCAGAAAGCTTGCGGTAGAGTCCCGGGGCGCGCCGCTTGACCTGCAGACCGCCGGGCATGGTGCCTTCCTGTTCGCAGCCGCGGCGCACGCATTTCTGCATCACATCCCAGATGTCGAGCAGTCCGGCACGGGTTTCCTCTTCGCTGCGCCAGGCGCGCTCGTTCTCCAGCATCAGCTGGCTGACCGATAAGCCCTTGTCGCGGCAAATCGCCAGTAACTCGTCGCCGCACTTGAACTGGTGCGCCAGTGCGGTCGTGTCGGCCACGATGCGATCGGCACCGGCAGCTCTCTCGTCGACAACGAAACCGCCGCCGACCGAGTAGTAAATCTTGCTTGCAACCACTGTTCCTGTCGCATCGCAGGCGCTGAACTGCATCCCGTTCGGGTGAAACGGCAGCGACCGGCGATACATCAGCAGATGTTCGCGCTCGACGAAGCGGATCGGGTGCGTTCCGCACAGCATGATGCATTGCTCGCGGCGGATGCGTGCCAGGGCGGCGGGGATCAGGTCCGGATCGACGCGATCCGGTACTTGCCCCTCCAGGCCAAGCAGCACGGCCTTGTCGCTGCCGTGACCCTTGCCGGTAGCGCCCAGCGAGCCGAATAGCTCCGCCCTGACGCTCGCCACCTGGGCCAGCAGGCCGGCATCTTTCAGTCCGTTCACAAAAACCTGGGCAGCCCGCATCGGTCCGACTGTATGCGAGGAGGATGGTCCAATACCGATCTTGAATAGATCGAACACGCTGATGGCCATGGTGGATTACCTCGAAGTGTTGGCAGTAAGCGCGCCCTGGGTGGCGCGGGATTTGGAGATCAGGTATCCCGCCGTGAGCAGCGCGAACCACACTGGGGCGACGTAGAGTGCGACGCGGGTGCCGGCGTCCAGCCCCAGGAACACGACCACCAGGGCCAGGAACCCGAGGACGAACCAGTTCGCCCACGGCGCGCATGGCATGCGGAAGGACACCGCGCCGGCGCGGCCCTGCTTGACAGCCTGGCGATACTTGCGATGCGCCCAGACGATGATGCCCCAGGTCCATACGGCGCCGACGGTCGCCACGCTGGTGACGTAGGTGAACACCTGTTCCGGAACCAGATAGTTGAGCGCGACGCCGACCAGCATGAACGCAGCGGACAGCGTGATTGCCGCGGCGGGAACATGGCTCTTGCTGACCTTGCCGAATGCGGCGGGAGCCTGCTTGAACTGCGCCAGCGTATAGAGCATCCGGCCGGTACTGAAGATGCCGCTGTTGCAGGACGAGGCCGCGGCCGTGATCACGACGAAGTTGATGATGCCGGCGGCGGCCGGGATGCCGATCTTCTCGAACACGGTCACGAACGGACTCATGTTCGGATTGAGTTCGTTCCATGGCACCAGCGACATGATCACGACCAGCGCGCCAATGTAGAAAATCAGGATACGCCAGGTCACGCTGTTGATGGCGTGCGGCAGGACGCGCTCGGGATTCTTCGCTTCGCCCGCGGTGACGCCGATGAGTTCGACCCCGGTATACGCAAAGCACGCGATCTGCAAGGTCAGTACGACCCCGACCATGCCCATCGGCGCAAATCCGCCATACGACCACAGGTTCGAAAAGCTCGCGGTCTTACCCAGGTCGCCGAGGTGAAACAGGATCACCGCGAGACCGATCACCAGCATCGCAACGATCGTGACTACCTTGACGAGGGCGAACCAGAACTCCATCTCGCCGAACACCTTCACCGCGACCAGGTTCGTCCCGTACAGCACGACCAGCGTCACCAGCGCCGGTATCCACTGCGGAATGTCCGGGAACCAGTAGTGAAAATATACGCCGACGGCGGTGAGTTCCGCCATGCCGGTGACGATCCACGTGAACCAGTAGGTCCAGCCGGTGACGAAGCCTGCCCACGGGCTGACGTACTCTTCGGCGTAAGTGGCAAACGAACCGGCGACCGGGCAGTGAATCAACAGCTCGCCCAATGCCCGCATGATGAAAAATATGGCGAGTCCGGCGAACGCATACGTCAACAGCAACGCCGGGCCGGCCTTGCTGATCGCCTTTGCCGAGCCAAGAAACAGCCCGACCCCGATCGCGCCGCCGATGGCGATGAGCTGGATGTGGCGGTCCTTGAGGCCGCGCTCGAGGTCCTTGCCTTCGTGTCGCTGCTCTTCATCGAGCATTTTGTTGATGTGTCTCATCTGGTCTCCTCCTCGTTGATATGACTGCAACCCGGTAGAAGGCAGCGACGCCCGCAGGCATCGCATTTGCCGTGTTTGTTTTAGTTGCCGTACACCGGGAAACGAGCGCACAGGTCGCTGACCTTGGCGCGCACCGCATCGTTGACCGCCGTGTTGTCGATGTCATCCAGGATGTCGCAGATCCAGCCGGCCAGCGCCCTGACTTCGGGGATCCCGAAACCGCGGCTCGTGACCGCCGGCGATCCGATCCGGATTCCACTGGTGACGAACGGAGACTGCGGATCGTTCGGCACGGTATTCTTGTTGACCGTGATGTGCGCCGCGCCGAGTGCCGCGTCGGCTGCCTTGCCGGTAATGCCCTTGGCGATCAGGTCGACCAGGAACAGATGGTCGTCGGTGCCGCCCGAGACAATCCGGTAACCGCGCTCGACGAATACGGCAGCCATTGCGCGGGCATTGGCGATCACCTGTTTCTGGTAATCGATGAAAGCCGGCTCCAGCGCTTCCTTGAACGCGACAGCCTTCGCGGCGATCACGTGCATCAGTGGGCCACCCTGGGTGCCGGGGAATACCATCGACGCGATTTTCTTTTCCAGGTCGGCATTTGCGCGACCGAGGATGATGCCGCCGCGCGGACCGCACAGGGTCTTGTGCGTGGTACTGGTGACGATGTCGGCAAAAGGCACCGGGTTGGGATACAGTCCCGCGGCGACCAGGCCGGCCACGTGTGCCATGTCGACGAACAGCAAGGCGCCAACCTTGTCCGCAATCGCACGAAAGCGTGCGAAATCAAGCTGGCGCGCATAAGCGGAGAAGCCGGCAACGATCATTTTCGGCTTGCATTCGAGCGCCATGGTTTCGACGGTGTCATAGTCGATCACGCCGTCGTCGGTCACCCCGTACTGCACCGCGTTGAATAACTTCCCCGAGAAATTCACCTTCGCGCCATGGGTCAGGTGACCACCATGCGCCAGGCTCATGCCAAGGATCGTGTCTCCCGGCTGCAGCAGCGCCAGGTAGACTGCGGCATTGGCCTGCGAACCCGAGTGCGGCTGGACGTTGGCCCAGCCGGCGCCGAACAGCTGTTTGACCCGGTCGATCGCGAGCTGCTCGACAACATCGACGTGCTCGCAGCCGCCGTAATAGCGTTTCCCCGGGTAGCCCTCCGCATACTTGTTGGTCAGTACCGTACCCTGGGCCTGCATCACCCGCGGACTGGTGTAGTTCTCCGATGCGATGAGTTCGATATGGTTTTCCTGGCGGCGGCGCTCGGCCTCGATGGCGCCCCACAGATCAGGGTCGAAATCGGCGATGCTTGCTTGCTTGTTCAACATATCATTTCCTTCAAAAAAGTTAGATGGTGACCCGGACACCGATTGGCGCGTGCTGGCCGGCATGCCATGCGGGACAGGCGCAGGCGCCCTTTCTTCCAGTTTGATATCCACCATCAGTTCGCTTGCCAACGCTTCGATCTCGGCCTGCAGACCGGCGAGCGGCAAAGCGGCCGGAATGTGCAGGTCGATCCGCGCCCGGAACATGGCTTCGCCGCTGAACGATGCGTTCTCGCAGCCGGTTTCCATCCTGTCGATCCCGGCCCCGAGCCGCGCCAGTACCGCCGAGATCTCACTCACGATGCCGGGCCGGTCGTTGCCGACTAACTCGATGCGCGTTCCACGGCGGGCCTCGCCGCCGGCCGGCGCGATGCCGCGTGCGATGGTCAAGCGCATTCCGCCGGTTTCCAGTTCATGCAGCGCCGTTTCCAGCGCTTGCGCGCGGGCGGCGTCGATTTCCAGGCGCACGATGCCGGCGAAGCTGCCTGCGAGTTGCGCCATGCTGCTTTCGATCCAGTTCGCACCGCAGGCTCTGGCGCGGGCCGCCAACGCGCTGACCAAACCCGGACGGTCAGGCCCGAGTACGCTGATGACAAGGGAGACATTCATCGCTGCACTCCTCAGTTCTGCTCGTAATCGGACATGGGCGGGCACGTGCAGACCAGGTTCCGGTCGCCATACACGTTGTCGACGCGGCCGACCGGCGGCCAGTATTTGCCCTCACGCAGACTTGCCAGCGGGAACACAGCCTGTTCGCGACTGTAGGGATGCGGCCATTCGCCGGCGAGCGCTGCCGCCGTGTGCGGTGCGTTGGCCAGGGGATTGTCCTGCGGGTCGAACTGGCCGTTGCCGACTTTTTCTATCTCGGCGCGGATCGCGATCATCGCATCGCAGAAGCGGTCGATCTCTTCCTTCGACTCGCTTTCCGTCGGCTCGATCATCAGCGTGCCGGCCACCGGGAAGGACATCGTCGGGGCATGGAAGCCGTAGTCGATCAGTCGCTTGGCGACGTCATCCACGGTGACGCCGGTGCTGTCCTTGAGCGGACGCAGGTCGAGGATGCATTCGTGCGCGACCATGCCGTTCTCGCCCCGGTACAGCACGGGGTAGTACGGTGCAAGGCGCTGGGCGATGTAGTTGGCGTTGAGGATCGCCATGATGCTGCCATGACGCAGTCCGTCGCGGCCCATCAGCGTGATGTAGGTCCAGGTGATCGGCAGGATGCTGGCGCTGCCCCACGGCGCGGCCGCCACCGCGCCGATACCCTCCAGGCCCGCGACCCGATGTCCCGGCAGGAACGGGGCGAGGTGGGACCTCACGCCGATCGGGCCGATGCCCGGGCCCCCGCCGCCGTGCGGGATGCAGAACGTCTTGTGCAGGTTCAAATGCGACACATCGCCGCCGAACTGTCCCGGCTGGCACAGCCCGACCATCGCGTTCATGTTCGCGCCGTCGATATAGACCTGGCCACCGTGGCGATGGATGATGTCACTGATCTCGCGGATCGCCGTCTCGAACACGCCATGCGTCGAAGGATAGGTAATCATCAGCGCCGCCAGCTTGTCGCCATGCTGTTCGGCCTTGGCCTGCAGGTCGGCGACATCGACGTTGCCCTTGTCGTCGCAGGCCACCACGACCACCCGCATACCGGCCATCTGCGAGGTCGCGGGATTGGTGCCGTGGGCCGAACTCGGGATCAGGCAGACGTCGCGGTGCGCTTCACCACGGCTGGCATGATAGGCGCGGATCGCCAGCAGTCCGGCGTACTCGCCCTGGGAACCGGCATTCGGCTGCAGCGATACCGCGTCGTAGCCGGTGCAGGCGCACAGCATCTGCTCCAGTTCATTGGTCAGTTGCCGGTAGCCCTGGGCCTGATCGGCCGGCGCAAACGGATGCATGCCGCCGAACTCGCGCCAGGTGATCGGAATCATTTCCGTGGTGGCGTTCAGCTTCATGGTGCAGGAGCCGAGGGGAATCATGGTCCGGTCGAGCGCCAGATCCTTGTCGGCGAGGCCGCGCAGGTAGCGCAGCATCTGTGTTTCGGAGTGATGCTTGTTGAACACCGGATGCGTGAGGAATGCAGAAGTGCGCTGCAGCGCCGCTGGCAGCGCCTGCGGGAATTTTTGCTCGATCGCATCGAAGTCCGGCACTGCGGCACCTGCAGCGAAAATCGTCCACAGGGTTTCCACGTCGCCGCGGGTCGTGGTTTCATCGCAGGAGATGCCGACGGTATGCGCATCCACTTCACGCAAGTTGATTTCGCGCCGGCGCGCAGCGGAATGGATGGCGCCGGCGTCGTCCACGGCGACGGTCAGGGTGTCGAAGAAGTGCTGCGTCAGCACCGTCACGCCGAGTGCGCGAAGGCCTTCGGCCAGGGTCGCGGTCAGGCGATGCACGCGCCCTGCGATCGTCGTCAGGCCGTGCGGCCCGTGATAGCAAGCGTACATGCTGGCCATGATACCGAGCAGTACCTGTGCAGTGCAGATGTTGCTGGTGGCTTTTTCGCGGCGGATGTGCTGTTCGCGGGTCTGCATTGCCAACCGGTAGGCCTTGTTGCCGTGGCTGTCGATCGACTGTCCCACCACGCGGCCCGGCATCACGCGCTTGTGCGCATCGCGGGTGGCAAAGTAGGCTGCGTGCGGGCCGCCGTAACCGAAAGGCACGCCGAAACGCTGGGTAGTGCCGATCGCCACGTCCGCGCCGAACTCGCCTGGCGGCGTCAGCAAGGTCAGGCTCAGCAGGTCGGCCGCCACCACGACCAGCGCCTTTTTCTCGTGTGCCGCGGCAACGACGCCGGCATAGTCATGGATCTCGCCACCGCTGCCCGGATACTGCAGCAGCACGCCAAAATAGTCGAGCGCGGCAAGGTCGGTGGCGTGATCGCCGACGACGACCTCGATCCCCAGCGGTTCGGCACGGGTGCGCACCACTTCGATCGTCTGCGGATGGCAGTCACGCGACACAAAGAAGGCCTTGGCGCTGTTCTTCGCCAAGCGCTGGCAAAAGGTCATCGCCTCGCCGGCGGCCGTCGCCTCATCGAGCAACGAGGCATTGGCGATTTCCATGCCGGTCAGGTCCGACACCATGGTCTGGAAATTCAGCAGCGCTTCCAGGCGGCCCTGCGAAATTTCGGGCTGATATGGCGTGTATGCGGTGTACCAAGCCGGGTTTTCCAGCACGTTGCGCAAAATCACCGTCGGTGTATGGCAGTCGTAATAGCCCATGCCAATGAAGGACTTGAACACCCGGTTCGCGCCGGCGATTTCACGCAGGCGCGCCAGCGCTTCCGGCTCAGTACGCCCCGCTGGCAGGGCCAATGGCGCAGGCGACAGAATGGCGCCAGGAATGACTTTCTCGACCAGCCGGTCGAGGGATGCCAGCCCGAGCGCGTGCAGCATCGCGCCCGTTGCATCGGCATCGGGGCCGACATGGCGGCCGACGAAAGCGTCGCGCTGCTCGAGCCGGGCAAGCGGAACGGGAATGTGGGTGTCGTTCATCTTCATGGTGGCTTATACCTTCGTGGTGTGGGCGGTATCGCGCTGGCGATCGCTCAGGCGACCAGCTTGTCGTAGGCGTCCTGATCGAGCAGGCCGGACAATGCAGCAGGATCGTCCAGGCGGATGCGCACGAACCAGGCTTCACCCATCGGGTCCGTGTTCGCCAATGCAGGGGCGTCGGCCAGCGCCTGGTTGACTTCCAGCACGGTGCCTGCCAGCGGCATTCTCAGTTCGCCGGCAGCCTTGACCGATTCAATGACAGCGGCTTCGCCGCCTTCAGCGATGCGGGCGCCGATTTCCGGCAACTGGACAAAAACGATGTCGCCCAGGGCGTCCTGAGCGTAGTTGGTGATCCCGACCGTCACCACATCTTCATCGTCAAGGCGCAGCCATTCATGGTCTTCGGTGTACTTGAGTGTGCTCATATTGTCTCCTTATCGGTCCTTATTTGATCCGGTAGAAATGCCGGATAACGGTGACCATAATAGGCATCAGTTGACATTTAATTGTTTAATAGTTTTAATGTCGTTATAACTTTTCTTAATACATGACCAATATCCCAACCGAGCTTCTGCGCACCTTCGTGACCGTCGTGAGCACGAAAAGCTTCACCCGCGCCGGCGAAGTCGTCGGTAGAACCCAAGCCGCCGTCAGCCTGCAGATCAGACGCCTGGAGGACTTGCTGGACGGGCAGCTTTTCGTGCGCGGCAGCTATAGCGTGCGTCTGACCGACCAAGGCAGCACACTGTTCGGATATGCAAAAAGGATATTGGCACTGAACGACGAAGCGATCAGTTGCCTCCGCCGGCCCGTGGTTGCAGGGTGCATCCAGCTTGGCGCTCCGCACGAGTACGCTGACTCTTTGCTGCCGGTTATCCTTGGCCAGTTCGCTCGGACGCATCCGAGCGTGACGCTCGAAGTTACATGCGACCTGAGCAAGAATCTGCTGGGACGCATGGATAAAGGCGAGTTCGACCTGGTCATTGCCTTGCACGACGACCCTGACGATACGAGCGGCAGCAAGATAGCGAGCGAGCCGATGATCTGGGTCACCAGCCCCGACCATGCGCACCACGAGCAGCGCCCGCTACCGCTGGTCGTCGCTCCCCAGCCCTGCATCTATCGACGTCGCATGCTGCAAACGCTGAACCGCCTTGAATTGCCTTCGCGAATCACCTACACCAGTTCGAATTACAGCGGCATCACAGCAGCGGTGTGCGCCGGCCTCGGCGTGACGGTGCTGACCGCCAGCACCGTCCCGCAGGGCGTCAGAATTTTGGGCGAGCGCGAGGGATTTCCGGAGATGGGACATCTGGACGTGCGGCTGCACACCGCGCTTGAACAGAACACCGAGGCCGTGCAGCATCTGGCGGACTATATCGCCAAGAGCCTGGCATAGCGGCGGCGGCAAGCCCGGCCTGAAGATTCACTCCGGCCCCGCTCGGCGATCGATCCACCAGCCGCCATGGGGCGATACGCAAGTGCTGGGGCAACGCCCCGGCCGAGAGCTGGTGTAAGCAGGTAGCGCGCGGCTTGGTAGAAATGAAAAAGGCTCCCGATCGGGAGCCTTTTTCTTGAAGCTGGCGGAGAGGGTGGGATTCGAACCCACGGTACGGTCACCCGTACGCCTGATTTCGAGTCAGGTACATTCGACCACTCTGCCACCTCTCCTGGTAACCGGTCGCTGTATTCGCGAGAGCACGCATTATAGGGGGTGCTTGGGTATATCGCAAGCTTGTTTTGCAGGGCTGGGCTTGCAAGCCCAGTCCTTCGAATCCGACACGGGAAGCGCGCAGGCGCTGCCCTCCTCTCCGCCAAAAACAAAAGGCTCCCCGAAGGGAGCCTTTTGTTTTTACATCCTGGCGGAGAGGGTGGGATTCGAACCCACGGTACGGTCACCCGTACGCCTGATTTCGAGTCAGGTACATTCGACCACTCTGCCACCTCTCCTGGTAACCGGTCGCTGTATTCGCGAGAGCACGCATTATAGGGGGTGCTTGGGTATATCGCAAGCTTGTTTTGCAGGGCTGGGCTTGCAAGCCCAGTCCTTCGAATCCGACACGGGAAGCGCGCAGGCGCTGCCCTCCTCTCCGCCAAAAACAAAAGGCTCCCCGAAGGGAGCCTTTTGTTTTTACATCCTGGCGGAGAGGGTGGGATTCGAACCCACGGTACGGTCACCCGTACGCCTGATTTCGAGTCAGGTACATTCGACCACTCTGCCACCTCTCCTGGTAACCGGTCGCTGTATTCGCGAGAGCACGCATTATAGGGGGTGCTTGGGTATATCGCAAGCTTGTTTTGCAGGGCTGGGCTTGCAAGCCCAGTCCTTCGAATCCGACACGGGAAGCGCGCAGGCGCTGCCCTCCTCTCCGCCAAAAACAAAAGGCTCCCCGAAGGGAGCCTTTTGTTTTTACATCCTGGCGGAGAGGGTGGGATTCGAACCCACGGTACGGTCACCCGTACGCCTGATTTCGAGTCAGGTACATTCGACCACTCTGCCACCTCTCCTGGTAACCGGTCGCTGTATTCGCGAGAGGCCACATTATAGCAGCCTCAGGCGAAAACGGAAGAGCTATTTCGGCATCAGGCGGCTGCCGGGCTCAGGCGCTCCAGGCCGCCCATATACGGACGCAGCACTTCCGGGATGACCACGCTGCCGTCCGCCTGCTGGTAGTTCTCCAGCACCGCCACCAGGGTGCGGCCGACCGCCAGGCCGGAGCCGTTCAGGGTGTGCAGCAGTTCCGGCTTGTTCTGGGCGTTGCGGAAACGGGCCTGCATGCGGCGCGCCTGGAAGGCTTCCATGTTCGACAGCGAGGAGATCTCGCGATAGGTGTTCTGCGCCGGCAGCCAGACTTCCAGGTCGAAGGTCTTGGCGGCGCCGAAGCCCATGTCGCCGGTGCACAGCGACATCACGCGGTACGGCAGGCCCAGGTTCTTCAGGATGGTTTCAGCCTGGCCGACCATCTCGTCCAGCGCCTCGTACGACTTTTCCGGGTGCGCGATCTGCACCAGCTCGACCTTGTCGAACTGGTGCTGGCGGATCATGCCGCGGGTGTCGCGGCCGTAGCTGCCGGCTTCCGAGCGGAAGCACGGGGTGTGGGCGGTGATCTTGATCGGCAGCTGGTCCAGCGCCACGATCTCGTCGCGCACCATGTTGGTCAGCGTGACTTCCGAGGTCGGGATCAGGTAAAAGTTCTCGCCCTCGCCTTCGACCCCGCCCTTCTTCACGGCGAACAGGTCTTCGCCGAACTTCGGCAGCTGGCCGGTGCCGTACAGCGAGTCCGCGTTGACCATGTACGGAGTGTAGCACTCGGTGTAGCCGTGCTGGCCGGTGTGGGTGTCCAGCATGTACTGGGCCAGCGCGCGGTGCAATCTGGCGATGCCGCCCTTCATGACCGAAAAGCGCGACCCGGTCAGCTTGGTGGCGGTGTCAAAGTCCAGGCCCAGCGGGGTGCCGACGTCGACGTGGTCTTTCACTTCGAAATCGAACTGGCGCGGCGTGCCGACCTTGCGCACTTCGACGTTGCCCGACTCGTCCTGGCCGGCCGGCACCGATTCGTGCGGCAGGTTCGGGATGTTCTGCATGAAGTGCGCCATCTTTTCCTGCACCTGGGCCAGGGCCACTTCGTTGGCCTTCAGCTCGTCGCCGATGCCGGCCACTTCCGCCATCACGGCGCTGGTGTCTTCGCCTTTGCCCTTCAGCATGCCGATCTGCTTGGACAGGCTGTTGCGCTTGCCCTGCAGTTCTTCGGTGCGCGTCTGGATCGCCTTGCGCTCGGCTTCGATGGCATTGAAGCCGGCGACGTCGAGCTGGAACTTGCGGGTCGCGAGGCGCGCTGCGACGGTGTCGATGTCTTTGCGGAGAAGTTGGATGTCAATCATGTCGGGGTCGTTGCGTTTGCGATGGGTTTTATCGAATGCGCAATTGTACCAAGCCGACAGCCACTGGTCCGCGAGTTTCGTCGATCGATTCCTCGACCGCCGGCAGCTTCAGTTCAGTGCGGCTTTCTCGGCCGCGCTCAGGCGGTGGGCCTTGACCACGACCACCGGCATCTTCTGGTCGATCACGGCGGCGGCCGCGGCGCTGCGGACCGCTTGCGGGGCCTGGGCCGACGCCACGGCATAGCTGGCGAAGTTGCTCACGACGGCGGCGACGAGGAAAACGGCTTCGAGGTTTTTACGCAGTTTCATGATGATGCCCTTTGAGTCCGGTGAGGTGAAGAATCGCTTCGGTATGGTGCTACTGTAGCCATTCCCTTCCACCGGCTCCACCGGGGTGCGACGAAGCGCACGAAATGCGGCATGAAGCGCGAAAAAGCCGATCTTTTCCGAAGCGAGCCGGCCTCAGTCGCCAGGCTTGCCGCCGTCGCGCGCCTCGTCGTCCAGGCTGCGCAGCCAGCTCAGCTTCTCGGCGATCTTGGCCTCGATCCCGCGCGGCACTGGCTGGTACCAGCCCGGCTCGGGCATCCCGTCCGGCAGGTAGGTTTCGCCGGCCGCGTAGGCGTGCGGCTCGTCGTGGGCGTAGCGGTAGGCGTGGCCGTAGCCCAGTTCCTTCATCAGCTTGGTAGGCGCGTTGCGCAGGTGGACCGGCACCTCGCGCGATTTATCCTTTTTCACGAAGGCCATGGCGGCGTTGAAGGCGTTGTAGCCGGCGTTGCTCTTGGCCGCGATCGCCAGGTAGATCACGGCCTGGCCCAGCGCCAGTTCGCCCTCGGGCGAGCCGAGCCGCTCGAAGGTCTCGGCGGCGTCGTTGGCGAGCTGGATCGCGCGCGGGTCGGCGATGCCGATGTCTTCCCAGGCCATGCGCACGATGCGGCGCGACAGGTATTTCGGGTCGGCGCCGCCGTCCAGCATGCGGCACAGCCAGTACAGGGCGGCGTCCGGATGCGAGCCGCGCACCGATTTATGCAAGGCCGATATCTGGTCATAGAAATTGTCGCCGCCCTTGTCGAAGCGGCGCGCGTTCAGGGTCAGCGCGTTCTCGACGAATTCGCGGGTGATGTGCGTGATGCCCGAGGTGTCGGCCGAGGTCTTGGTCTGCTCGAGCAGGTTCAGGAAGCGGCGCGCGTCGCCGTCCGCGTAACCGACCAGGGTCTCGACGGCCACGTCGTCGAACTGCAGGTGGCCCAGCACGCGCTCCTGGGCGCGCTTCAGCAGCTGGCGCATCTCGTCGTCGCTCAAGGCCTTCAGCACGTACACCTGCGAGCGCGACAGCAGCGCCGAGTTGACTTCGAAGGACGGGTTCTCGGTGGTGGCGCCGATCAGCGTCACCAGGCCCGATTCCACGAACGGCAGCAGGGCGTCCTGCTGGGACTTGTTGAAGCGGTGGATCTCGTCGATGAAGAGGATGGTGTGCTTGCCCCCGGCCAGGTAGTGCTCGGCCTGTTCGATGGAGGCGCGGATGTCCTTCACGCCGGACAGCACGGCCGACAGCGCGATGAATTCGCAGTCGAAGGCGTTCGCGGTCAGGCGCGCCAGCGTGGTCTTGCCGACGCCCGGCGGCCCCCACAGGATCATCGAGTGCGGGCGGCCCGACTGGAACACCAGGTTCAGCGGCTTGCCCGGCCCCAGCAGGTGGCTCTGGCCGATCACCTCGGCGATGGTTTTCGGCCGCAGCGCTTCGGCCAGCGGCGGCGAGGGTTCGGTCTTGAAGAGGTCATGGTTATCCATCCCGCCAGTGTAGCCGAATGGGCGCCACGCAAGTACATCGGCCTGCGCGCAGAGCTGCCAGAAGATCTACTAAGCGGACTCAGCGGGCAAAGACGACCCTGCCGTAGACGGTATCGGTCCGCTGACCCTTGATATCCGGATCGAAACCGAAGCGGCAGCTTTCCACGTACTTGACGAGCGCGCCGGCCAGCTCGGGTGGCAGGATGGCGCCCTCGGGCTTGACGCCGTGCGGCTTGCCGGCAGGGTCGACCAGCAGGCGCACCTTGACCCCGTCCGCGCCGCTCGGGGCCTTGTCGTAGGGCTTGAAGGAGGCGAAGCGGCCGGCGGCCGGACAACTGCCCGGCACCAGATGCGGACGGATACTGGGCTCGCCGTCGAGGCTCCAGACGTACTGTACCGGCAGCGCCGCGCCCTTGGCCCGCGCCGCCTGTTCCGGCGTGAAGCCACAGGACCGGATGGTGCGGATCGCGGCCTCGTCGAGCAGCGCCCAGCCGCTCGACCTGGCGACCTGGACGTCGGCCACATGGCCGTCGGGCGCCAGATGGAAGCGCAGCGTGGTGATGCCCTGGAGTTCGTAACGGACCGCCTCGCGCGGGTAGTCCGGCGCGGCGCAGGGCTTGCCTGCGGGCGTCGGCGTTGGCGCGGTCTGTGCGGCTAGCGGAGCACTCTGCGAGGCCGTAACAAGGGCCAGGATCAGCGCTCCGGCGCCCCTCACTGGTTCACCACGTCCGCCCCTTTCGGGACCTCGAACTTGAACTGCTGGGCGCCCAGCGGCGGGTTGCGCTGGAAATTCGTGAACTTCAGCACCGAAGTCTGGCCGAAGGAATCCTTCAGTTCCATCGCCTGCGGCACCCCGTCCTTCAGGCCGATGCCGATCTGTTCGAAGGTCGTGTCCTTGCCCTTCGGCGTCGCGGACAGCCACTCCAGGCCGTCGCGGGTGCCTGCCTCGGCCAGGGTAAAGTTCTTTTCCAGGTCGTTGCTGCCGAACAGGATCGCGGCCGGCGAGCTGCCCAGGGCGTTGCCGAGCTTGCGGGTGGTGACCTGGTTCAGGTCCTTGTCGTAGATGTAGAGGGTCTCGCCGTCGGCCTGCAGCACCTGCTCGTAGGGCGTCCGGTAGGTCCAGATGAACTTGCCGGGGCGGGCGAACACGAAGGTGCCGGACGCCGGCGGCGGCGCCTTGCCGGTGCTCGCCTTGCTGCGGACCTGGGTCTGGGTGAAGTCGCCGCGCGCGGCCTTGGTGCCGGAGACGAAGGATTTGAACTGTTCGAGGGCGCTGGCATGTGCCGCCCCGGTGAGGGCCAGCGAGCCGGCCGCCAGCAGGGTGGCCAGGGTAAATTTGAGCTTCATATTCTTCATCGATATGTTCCTTGTAGGGTAGGCACTCCGTGCCCACGCGTTACGTTGGCACGACGCATGCGCCCGCGTGGGCACGAGGTGCCCACCCTACGCAAACACGGCGCAACCTTATTCGGCGCTGGTCGCCGGCACCAGGATGTCGCGGTTGCCGTTCGACTGCATCGGCGACACCAGGCCGCTCTGCTCCATCTGCTCGATCAGGCGGGCCGCACGGTTGTAGCCGATGCGCAGGTGGCGCTGCACCAGCGAGATCGATGCCTTGCGGTTCTTCAGCACGACCTGCACCGCCTGGTCGTACAGGGCATCGGCTTCGCCGCCGCCCTCGCCCGTGGCCGCGCCGTCGGCGCCGCCGCCCTCTTCGAGCACGCCGCCTTCGAGGATGCCCTCAATGTAATTCGGTTCGCCCGTCGATTGCAGATGTTTTACAACTCGATGCACTTCGTCGTCCGAGACGAAGGCACCGTGCACGCGCACCGGCAGGCCGGTCCCCGGCGGCATGTACAGCATGTCGCCCATGCCCAGCAGGGTCTCGGCGCCCATCTGGTCGAGAATCGTGCGCGAGTCGATCTTGGACGACACCTGGAACGCGATGCGGGTCGGGATGTTGGCCTTGATCAGGCCCGTGATCACGTCCACCGACGGCCGCTGGGTCGCCAGAATCAGGTGGATGCCGGCGGCGCGCGCCTTCTGCGCGATACGGGCGATCAGTTCCTCGACCTTCTTGCCGACCACCATCATCAGGTCGGCCAATTCGTCGATGATGATGACGATGGTCGGCAGCTTTTCCAGCGGCTCGGGATTGTCCGGCACGATCGAGAACGGGTTCGGGATGTGCTCCTCCCTCCGTGCCGCTTCGAGGATCTTGGCGTTGTAGCCGGCCAGGTTACGCACGCCCAGCTTCGACATCAATTTATAGCGGCGCTCCATCTCGTTCACCGCCCAGTTCAGCGCGTGGCCGGCCTGGCGCATGTCGGTCACGACCGGCGCCAGCAGGTGCGGGATGCCTTCGTACACCGACATCTCCAGCATCTTCGGGTCGATCAGGATCAGCCGCACGTCGTCCGGGTCGGATTTATATAACAGCGACAGGATGGTCGCGTTGATGCCGACCGACTTGCCGGAACCGGTGGTACCCGCCACCAGCAAGTGCGGCATCTTGGCCAGGTCGGCGATCACCGGCTTGCCGGCGATGTCCTTGCCCAGCGCGACGGTCAGGCTCGACGGGCTGTCGCCATACACTTTCGAACCGACGATCTCGGTCAGGCGCACGATCTGGCGTTTCGGGTTCGGCAGCTCCAGCGCCATGTAGTTCTTGCCGGGGATGGTCTCGACCACCCGGATCGAGGTCAGCGACAGCGAACGCGCCAGGTCGCGCGCCAGGTTGACGATCTGGCTGCCCTTCACGCCGGTGGCCGGCTCGATCTCGTAGCGGGTCACGACCGGACCCGGATAGGCGGCCACGACCTTGGCGTCGACGCCGAAGTCCGACAGCTTCTTCTCGATCAGGCGGCTGGTGAATTCCAGGGTCTCGATGGCGACCGTCTCCTGCGCCGGCGGGGCTTCGTCCAGCAGGCTCAGCGGCGGCAGCGGCGAATCGCCCGGCATGCCCTGGAACAGGACGTTCTGCCTTTCCTTCTCGGCGCGCTCGGAGCGCGGCACGCTGACCACCTGCGGCTCGATCTTGATCGGCGCCGCCGGCGCGGAGGCGGATGCCGGCGCGGGCTTGGCCAGCGGGACCGGCGCCGGCGCGGAAGTCCGCGGCGTCACCACGCCGTCCTCGTCCACGAAGTCTTCGGACTGCGCATCCAGCATCGGTTCGGCACGCGGCGCCGGCTTGGCGTCCGCCGACGGCTCCGCCTTCCCGGCCTTGGCGCCCTTGGCGACCTTCGACATGAGCTTGGCCAGGACGCCCGGCGCCTGCGCCGCATCGTCGCCATTCGCGCCCTCTTCCGCCTGCGGCTCGGCCTTTGCCGGCGCGGCATGCTTCTCGACGTACTTGGCGCGCTCGTTCACCACCACCTCGTCGCGGCGGCTGGCCGCGACTTCGCCGTGGCGGCGGTCTTCGCGGTCTTCGTAGCGCAGGCGGAACCACTCGAAGCTCGCCTCCAGCGATCCGCCGAGGCGCTCCGCCACCGCCAGCCACGACACCTGGAAGTACCAGGAAAAGCCCAGGCCGAACAGCAACAGCAGCAACAGGGTCGCGCCGGTGAAGCCGAAGGCGCTGTCGGCGCCATGGCCGATCAGCTGGCCCAGCACGCCGCCGGGCTTGCGCGGCAGTTCCACCTTCAGCGACCACATGCGCAGGTATTCGAGGCCGACGCTGCCGGCGAACATCAGGGCGAAGCCGACCCAGCGGATCACCGCCTCGCCCTGGTGTTCCGGCTCGGGCTCGGCGCCCTGGATCACGAAGCGGTTGTGCAGGCGCCGGTAGCCCTTCCACACGGCGCGCGCGAAGCAGACGCACAGCCACCAGGCGGAAAAGCCGAAGATGAACAGCAGCAGGTCGGCCAGCCAGGCGCCGGCGCGGCCGCCCAGGTTGGCGACGTGGGCCACGGCGTTTTCGTGCGACCAGCCCGGATCGGCCTTGTTATAGCTAATCAGGATGAGCACGAAGTACAGCAGGGCGACGGCGGTAACGAGCCAGCGCGCTTCCGACAGCAAGCGCACCAGCCGGTTCGGCATCGGCTGCCGCGGCGGCGCAGGCTTGCGGGTATAGGTCGAAGTTGTCGATTGACTATTCTTGCTCATGCTGATTGAAACTGATGCGGCGGGGTAGTTTCCCCAAAGATCGACCATTCTAAGCGATATATTGCCGGCACGGCCCATGATTCATGCTCGCGTGCATCATCGACTATAATGGCAGCCACAGATCCCCTTGATAAACTGGCTTTTCAGCCCCAGTTTCCTTTCCCCACCAATAAGACGAATTCCTGCAATGACGACTCGTAAACACGCCAAAGTCCTGATTCTCGGTTCCGGCCCAGCCGGCTACAGCGCCGCCGTCTACGCCGCGCGCGCCAACCTGAGCCCGATGCTGGTGACCGGCGTCGAGCAGGGTGGCCAGCTGATGACCACGACCGACGTCGAGAACTGGCCGGGCGATCCGCTGGGTGTCCAGGGTCCCGAACTGATGCAGCGCCTACTGCAGCACGCCGAGCGTTTCAATACGGAGATCGTGTTCGACCATATCCACACGACCTTCTTGAACGAGAAGCCGATCCGCCTGGTCGGCGATTCGCACGAGTTCACCTGCGACGCCCTGATCATCGCGACCGGCGCCTCGGCCCAGTACCTGGGCCTGCCGAGCGAGCAGGAATTCATGGGCAAGGGCGTGTCGGCCTGCGCCACCTGCGACGGTTTCTTCTACCGCAACCAGGAAGTGGCGGTGATCGGCGGCGGCAATACCGCGGTCGAGGAAGCGTTGTACCTGTCCAACATCGCCAGCAAGGTGACCCTGATCCACCGCCGCGACAAGTTCCGCGCCGAGCCGATCCTGGTCGACCGTCTGATGCACAAGGTTGAGGAAGGCAAGATCGTGCTGGAACTGAACCAAACCCTCGACGAAGTGCTGGGCGACGCCAGCGGCGTCACCGGCCTGCGCCTGAAGTCCACCAGCGGCGACGCCACCAGGGAGCTCACGGTGCACGGTCTGTTCGTGGCGATCGGCCACAAGCCGAACACCGGCATCTTCGACGGTCAGCTCGACATGCACAACGGCTACATCAAGACCCGCAGCGGCACCGAAGGCATGGCCACGGCCACCAGCGTCGAAGGCGTGTTCGCGGCCGGCGACGTGCAGGACCACGTCTACCGCCAGGCGATCACCTCGTCGGGCACGGGCTGCATGGCGGCGCTGGATGCCCAGCGCTACCTGGAAGCTTTAGAGTAAAGAAACTTGGGCCCCCGCCTGCGCGGGGGGTCGTTTCCGGCAATGCCGGGAACGACAAAGGAGTGAAAGACGTGCCGGGCTTGAAAGACTTCTCTGACCTAAAATCCTTCCGCGAGAAGCTGAAGGAAGACGAGCGCCAGCGCGCCATCGAAAAGGCGGTCCGCGAACGGCGCGAACGCATCGAACGTGAGAACGCGGTCGAGTTCCGCTCCGCCGTCAAGGACGTCAAGCCGATGCCGGAGTCGGACCGCTACGTCTGGCGCCCGGCCCAGGAAGCCGAGCTGCGCGCCTCGTCGACCGGCCAACGCCCCCGCATTCCCGAGGACGAGGTCGAGGCGGTGCTGCGCGAATCGATGCTGTCCGACCAATTCGACGTTGACGGCCTGCTCGACGAAGACCCGACCCTGAGCTGGTCGGCGCCCGGCGTCGGCCCCGATGTCGTCAAGAAGCTGCGCAAGCGCCACTGGCAGGTCGAGGACGAACTGGACCTGCACGGCTACACGCGCGACCTGGCGCGGCGCATGGTGGATGCCTTCCTGCGCCGCTCGGCCAAGCGCGGGGTGCGCTGCGTGCGCATCATCCACGGCGTCGGCTACGGCTCGGCGGGCGGCGAACCGGTCTTGCGCGGCATGGTGCACAGCTGGCTGGTGCAGACCGCCGACACCGTCGCCTTCTGCGTGGCCGGCCGCACGGACGGCGGCAAGGGCGCGCTGATCGTGCTGCTGCGCCCTGCCCTCGACGGCGAATAGCGTCGGAATCTCCTTCCTGTTGCGTTCTGTTGGCGAACGCACCGCGTGCGCCAGGCGAAAGCGGTAAGATGCGCCTGACACAGTGGCCGCCCTGGCCCTGCATACCAAGGAACGATGCGAATTGAAGTCCCGACCTCCAGTGCCGATGGGCGCCCCGCGGCGTGTCGACCTGCTCAACTGTGCAGATGAACCGATCCACGTCCCGGGCTCGATCCAGCCGCACGGAGCCCTGATCTTCTTCAGCGCCGCTGGCGAGCTCGAAGGCTGGAGCGAAAACGCCGCCGCCACGCTCGCGCTCCCGCTCGAACCCGGCCGCCCGTACACCGGACTCGGCCTGCCCGATGAGGTTGCCGAACTGGTCCGTGAATGCCTGGACGGCATGAGCGAAGGCGAGGCCGCGCCGATGGTCGCCGCGATCGTCATCGGCGACGCCGAATACGACTGCGTGGTGCACGCGTACCAGGGCCGAGCGATCGCCGAATTCGAGGCGCGCGAGCTCGCCACCGACACCGTCGCCCAGTTCGCCATCAAGGCGCACGGCTCGATCGACCGCCTGCGCCGTCAGAAGACCGTCGACGCCCTGCTCGAGACCGCCGTGCGCCAGGTGCGCGAATTCACCGGCTTCGACCGCGTGATGGCCTACCGCTTCCGCGCCGACGACAGCGGCGACGTGGTGGCCGAGGCACGCCGCGACGACCTGACGCCCTACCTGGGCCAGCGCTATCCGGCCGGCGACATCCCGCCGCAGGCGCGCCGCCTGTACGTGCTGAATACCCTGCGCATGATCGCCGACGTCACCTACCACGCCGTGCCCCTGCTCGGCATGGAAGGCAGCGCGGCGCTGGACATGAGCCAGGCGGTGCTGCGCAGCGTCTCGCCGATCCACATCGAATACCTGCAGAACATGGGCGTAGGCGCCTCGATGAGCGTGTCGATCGTCATCAACGGCCGCCTGTGGGGCCTGCTCGCCTGCCACCACATGGGCCCGAAGCGCGTGCCCTACTCGATCCGCATGGCGGCCGACGTGCTGGCCCAGGTGATCGCGTCGACGCTCCAGGGCCTGGAATCGCGCCAGGACGCCGAGCTGGTCGGGCGCGCCGCCGCGGTGCGCACCAGCCTGGTCGAATCGCTGCTGCTGGAAGAGGATCCGCTCGAAACCCTGGTCCAGCATGCCGACGGGCTCATGGCATCGACCGATGCGCAAGCCCTGGTCGCCACCCAGTACGGCCGGGTCGTGTGCCGCGGCATCGAACAAGCCTGCGGCGAAGCGATCGTCGCCACGCTGCCGGAAGGCGCGCACGAGCTGCTGGCGCGCCACTGCCTGGACGACTGGCCGGAACAGGCGCGCGCCAGCCTGGGCAAATGGACCGGCATGCTCGGCCTGCCCTTCGACCCGCCCAGCGAGGGCTGGTGCGTGCTGCTGCGCCCCGAACAGGTCGAGAGGGTCGCCTGGGGCGGCAAGCCCGACAAGAGCCAGTGCGGCCCGATGGGCGAGCGCCTGACCCCGCGCGGCTCCTTCGAGGCCTGGATCGAAACCGTGCGCGGCTGCGCCCACCCATGGGAGGACGGGGTGCTGACCCATGCCCGCATGACACTGGGCGAGCTGGCACGCGTCTCGAACGCGCGCCGCGCCCAGACGGAGTCCACGCGCGCCCAGCTGCTGGCGATGCTGGGCCACGACCTGCGCGACCCGCTGCACTCGATCAACATGGCCGGCATGGTGCTGGAAAAGACCGACGCCGGCAACAAAAGCGGAACGCTGGGCCGCCGGATCCAGTCGTCCAGCAACCGCATGCAGCGCATGATCGGCCAGGTGCTGGACATGAGCCGCATCGACCGCGGCCTCGAGCTCGGCGTGGCCTTGGTCCCGGTCGACCTGGCGGCGCTGGTCCAGGACATGGTCGAGGAAGCGCAGCTGGCCTACCCGACCATCGTGTACGCGCTGCGCATCGACGACCCGGCGGTGGTGATGGCCGACGGCGGCCGCCTGGGCCAGGTGCTGTCCAACCTGCTGAGCAATGCCCGCCACCACGGCGAGCCGAACCAGCCGATCGAGGTCCGCCTGCGCCACGAAGACGGCCAGGCCGCCATCGTGGTCGCCAATGCGGGTGCGCCGATCCCGCACGAGATCGAATCCGGCCTGTTCAACCCCTTCAAGCGCAGCTCGCTGAACAACCCGCGCAACCGTACCGGCATGGGCCTGGGCCTGTACATCGCCCAGCAGATCGTGCGCGAGCACGGCGGCGAGATCGCCTACCGTCATGAAGCCGGCGGCGCAGGCGCAAGCGGCGGACGGGTGGTGTTCACGGTGCGCCTGCCGCTCGCACTTGAAGAGTGATCCGGCCACGGATCAAGCCGGTCACTGCTGTCGGGCTTGGCATGTTAGTCTAGCAACATCGCCATTTGCCCACCTTGCATGAGACTGGTCACCGTCATCGAAATCACCGCAGTCCTGGTCGCTGCGTTCTCCGGCTTCATCGAGGCGCGCCGCAAGCGCATGGACCTGGTCGGCGTGTTCACCGTCGCCTTCATCGCCGCGTTCGGCGGCGGCACCCTGCGCGACATCCTGCTCGACCGGCGCCCGCTGTTCTGGGTCCAGCACCAGGAATACGCGATCCTGATCTTCGTGCTGGCCCTGGTGGCGTCGCCATTGATGCGGACTTTGCGCCACATCGTTTCCGAACGCCTGATCGTGATCGCCGACGCCTTCGGACTCGGGCTGTTCTCGGTGGCCGGGGTGTCGGCGGCGCTGGAAGCCCAGATGCCGCTGTTTATCGCCTCGATGATGGGGGTGATTACCGGCATCTTCGGCGGGGTGCTGCGCGACATCGTCTGCAACGAAGTGCCGATGGTCTTCCGCGACGGCAAGCCCTACGCGATCTGCGCCTTCCTCGGCAGCTGGCTGTTCCTGCTGATGGGGATGTATGGGGTGCCCAGGGAATTCGCGCTGTGGTCGAGCGCCTTGTTCATCAGCGGCCTGCGCCTGCTGACCTGGAAGTTCAACCTGCAGGTGGGCCGCTGAAGCGTCGGAGAATGGCGTCGAGATGCTCGGCCAGGGTATCGAGCGAGACCGGCTTGGCGAAGAACGCGACCCCGGCCGGGATCGGACCGACGTCGGTCGGATTGGCCGAGATCATCACGGCGGGAAGCGTGGGATCGAGCGCACGCAGGCGCCGCAGCAGCTCGTCGCCGTTCATGCCCGGCATCTTGTAGTCGGTAATGACGAGGTCGGGCCGGGCGGCCCCCCAGGCCTCCAGCGCCTGTTCGCCGCTGGTGGCCACCGACACGCGGTAACCCTTGATAGCCAGGTAGCGTTCGAAGACGTAACCTACCGCTTCTTCATCGTCGACTATCAGGATGTGCTTCAATGTGGTCCCGGCCTATGTGACATTTCAAAAGTAGAATGTAACACGAGCATGATCGAAACGACAAGCGGATGTGCTCACATCGGCGGCGGCTCAGACCGCGTCCGGGCCGGTCTCGCCGGTACGGATGCGGACCACCTGCTCGACCTCCTGCACGAAGATCTTGCCGTCGCCGATCTTGCCGGTGCGCGCGGCCTTGATGATGGCGTCCACCACTTGCTCGGTCATGGCATCGTCGACCACCACTTCGATCTTCACCTTGGGCAGGAAGTCGACCACGTACTCGGCACCGCGATACAGCTCGGTGTGGCCCTTCTGGCGCCCGAAGCCCTTGACCTCGGTAACGGTGAGGCCGGTGACGTTCACTTCGGCCAGCGCTTCGCGTACCTCGTCCAGCTTGAAGGGCTTGATCACGCAGGTAATTTGTTTCATCGTCTTTCTCCTTTCAGGTTATCTATCATCCCTCGTCGGGGATCTGCTCCAGCTGCTGCATCCACACCGTGGCTTCCGAATCGCTGGGCGCGCGCCAGTCTCCACGCGGCGACAGCGAACCGCCATTGCCGACCTTGGGCCCGTTCGGCACGCAGGAGCGCTTGAACTGGCTGGTCTTGAAGAAGCGCCACAGGAAGATGCCGAGGTTCTTCTTGATCGCCGCCAGGCCATACTCGTTGCGCGCCGGACTGCCGCCTTCCGGCCACGGCCCCACGCCGCGGTCGTGCCAGGCGCTCCAGGAAAGGAAGGCGACCTTGGTCGGCTCGAAGCCGTAGCGCAGCGTGTAATACAGGTTGAAGTCCTGCAGCTCGTAAGGGCCGATGAAGTCTTCCGTCACCTGGGCCGGCTTGCCCTCTTCTTTTCCGGTGCCGGTTTTTCCCGGCACCAGTTCGGGACTGATCTCGGTTTCCAGCACCCTGATGAGGACGTCGGAGCCGGTGTCGCCGATCTGGTGGGTGTCGGCCACCCAGCGCACCAGGTGGGAGATGAGCGTCTTCGGCACGCTGGCGTTCACATTGTAGTGCGACATGTGGTCGCCCACGCCATAGGTGCACCAGCCCAGCGCCAGCTCCGACAGGTCGCCGGTGCCGATCACGATCGCGTGGTGGTGGTTCGCCAGCCGGAACAGGTGGCTGGTGCGCTCGCCCGCCTGCACGTTCTCGAAGGTGACGTCGTACTCTTCCCGTCCTTCCGCATACGGGTGGCCGAGGTCTTTCAGCATCTGGATGCAGCTGGGGCGGATGTCGATCTCGCTGGCGGTGGCGCCGACCGCTTCCATCAGCGCGCGCGCCTGGCGCAGCGTGCGCTCGCTGGTGGCGAAGCCGGGCATGGTATAGGCCAGGATGTTGGAGCGCGGCAGGCCGAGGCGGTCCATGGCCTTAGCGCAGACCAGCAGCGCATGGGTCGAGTCCAGCCCGCCGGAGACGCCGATCACGACCTTCTCGTGGCCGGACGACTGCAGGCGCTGCAGCAAGGCCTGGACCTGGATGTTGTAGACCTCGGTGCAGCGCTCGTCGCGCCGGGCGGCCGCAGCCGGCACGTAGGGGAAGCGCTCGATGGTGCGCGCCAGCGGCAAGTCCTTGTCCAGCGGCAGTTCGAGGCTGAAGCGCTGGGTGCGGAACCGCTCGACCTCGGCGGCATGCCGGCGCACCGACTGGGCGAAGGTGGTGGTATGCATGCGGTCGACCGAGAGCCGCTCGAGGTCGACGTCGGCAAAGATCAGGTGCGAGTCCTGCAGGAAGCGCTCGGACTGGGCCAGCAGGTCGCCCTTTTCGTAGATCAGCGACTGGCCGTCCCAGGACATGTCGGTGGTCGATTCGCCCAGGCCGGCCGAAGTGTACAGGTAGGCCGCCAGGCAGCGCGCCGACTGTTGACTCACCAGCTGGTGCCGGTAGCCGCTCTTGCCCACCACCACGTTCGAGGCCGACAGGTTGACCAGCACCGTCGCCCCGGCCAGGGCGGCGAACGAGGACGGCGGCACCGGCACCCAGACGTCTTCGCAGATCTCGACGTGGAAGCGGAACAGCGGCATATTTTCCAGCTCGAACAGCTGCTCCGGACCGAAGGGCACGTCCTGGCCTAGCAGCGTGATCCGGTCGACGGCGGCGTTGTCCGCAGCACTGAACTGCCGGCTTTCGTAAAATTCGCCATAATTGGGCAGGTAGCTTTTCGGCACAACGCCCAGGATGCGGCCGCCGGCCACCACCACCGCGCAGTTGAACAGCACGTGGTTGACGCGCAGCGGCGCGCCGACCACCATGGCCAGCGGCAGCGAACGCGAGGCGTCGACCACCTCGGCCAGCGCGTCGAGCACGGCGCCGAGCAGCGCGCGCTGGTGGAACAGGTCGTCGCAGGTATAGGCGGACAGGCCGAGTTCCGGGAACGCGACCAGCACGGCGCCGCGGTCAGCCGCTTCGCGCGCCAGCTTGAGCGTTTCCTGGACATTGAACGCCGGATCGGCCACCCGGCAACGCGGACTGGCGACGGCAACGCGCGCGAAATCGTGCGAGTACAGGTTGAAGAATCGCTTATCCATTTGTTCAGCTTTTCACTATTCGGAAGTCATCTTGAATTATCGCACGCATATCGCTTCCTCCCTATCCGAGATCGGGCAAGCGGCCTGGGACGGGCTGCTGGCCCAGCAGGATCGGCCGAACCCCTTCCTGTCCTATGCCTTCCTGCACGCCCTGCACGAATCCGGCAGCGCCAGCCCGGAAACCGGCTGGCAGCCGCAGTTCATCGCCCTGTATGACGGCGCGGGTGAAGATGAGCGGCTGGCCGCCGCCCTGCCCCTGTACGTGAAAGGCCATTCCTACGGCGAATACGTGTTCGACTGGGCCTGGGCCGACGCCTACCAGCGCAACGGCCTGGACTACTACCCCAAGCTGCTGTGCGCGATTCCGTTCACCCCGGTAACGGGTCCGCGCCTGCTGGCCCGCGACGAGGCCGCGCGCGCCGCCCTGGTCGAGGTACTGCGGGCGACCCAGCAGGCATCAAGCGTGTCCTCGACCCATATCCTGTTCCCGCCCGACGAGCAGGCGCAGCAGTTGCTTGATGCCGGCTACCTGCTGAGGAGCGGCGTGCAGTTCCACTGGATGAATGCCGGCTACGCCTCCTTCGACGAATTCCTGGCCACGCTGGAACAGAAAAAGCGCAAGAATATCCGCGCCGAGCGCCGCAAGGTGCGGGAAGCCGGTGTGACGCTGCGGCGGGTGCGCGGGGACGCCATCACGGATGAGGACTGGCGTTTCTTCACGCGCTGCTACCGCCACACCTACGCCGAACATTTCTCGAAGCCCTACCTGAACCTGGACTTCTTCCGCCGCATCGGGCGTGAGATGCCCTCGAACCTCCTGCTCGTCATCGCAGAACGGAACGGTGCCCCGATCGCCGCCTCGCTGGTCGTGCACGATGCCACCACCCTGTACGGCCGCTACTGGGGGGCGCTCGAGCACGTGCCCTGCCTGCACTTCGAGACCGCCTACTACCAGCCGCTGGAATTCTGCATTGAACAGGGCATCCAGGTGTTCGAAGGCGGCGCCCAGGGCGAGCACAAGATGGCGCGCGGCTTCCTGCCGACCCGGACCTGGTCGGCGCACTGGCTGGCGCATCCCTCGTTCGCGGATGCGGTGGAGCGCTTCCTGGAGCGGGAAAGCGGCGGGATCGACGACTATATCGACGAGCTGAACGACCGCAATCCATTCAAAACGGTATCAGCCGCCCATATGCCCAGGGATCCGACTTGAACAAAGTAAATCCGACAGACTGACCTGGATTTAGCGCCAAAACGGTCGCAAAATACGGAAGTCCTCACAGATTCCGAGCGAGCCGATCATGAAGCCGTCCAGCAAGCCCCCTGTTCATGCAGCGATGCTGTGTTTTCTCGTCGCGGGCACTTTCTCCAACGCCGCGTTCGCGCAGCAGAAATCGCTGAAGGAACAAATTGTCGGAACGTGGACATACGTTTCGGTAGATAACATCCGGCCGGATGGGAGCAGAGTGCCATTGTTCGGACCTGCACCCCAAGGCCGGGTCATGTTCGACCGCAATGGTAATTATGTTTTGATGACAAGCCGATCCGGTCAACCGAAGTTCGCCTCCGGCAACCGTAACCAGGGCACGAATGACGAATACAAGGCTGTCGCGCAAGGATCCATCGCTCACTTCGGCAGATACGAAGTCAATGAAGCCGACAAGACCCTTACTTTTCATATCGAAGCCAGCACTTTCCCGAACTGGAACGGGATTGAGCAGAAGAGACCGTTCAGCATCAACCGGGATGAGCTGAAGTGGGTCACGCCTGCCGCGTCCAGCGGCGGTTCGGCCGAAGTGGTGCTCAAGCGCACGCACTAAAGCCGTCCGCTCGATCTGCTCAGCAAGCGACGATGCTTGCCGTCACCGATACATTTGCACGAACATAATGGACGCGGCCTTCGGGCGCTTGGTGCTAAGCTTTTCCCCTCCTAGCCAACGCGGGGAAAGCCATGCCGGATCGAACGGAGGAAGTGGTCGTGATCACCGGTGCGAGCGCGGGTATCGGGCGCGCAGCGGTCCGTGAATTTGCCCGCAGCCACGCCAGGATCGCCCTGCTGGCGCGCGAGCCCGAACGGCTCGAAGCGGCCCGGGCAGAAGCGGAACGCCTGGGTTCGCCGCACGCCATCGCGATCGTCACCGACACCGCCGACCATGCCCAGGTCGAAGCCGCGGCCGAGCGCGCCGAACGGGAACTCGGCCCGATCGACATCTGGGTCAACAATGCGATGGCGACCATGTTCGCACCTTTCGCCGACATCGCCCCCGAAGACTTCCGCCGCGTCACCGACGTGACCTACCACGGCTTCGTGTGGGGCACGATGGTCGCGCTCAAGCGCATGCGCCCGCGCGACCGCGGCACCATCCTGCAGGTCGGCTCCGCCCTCGCCTACCGCTCGATCCCCCTGCAGTCGCCCTACTGCGGCGCCAAGCATGCGATCAAGGGCTTCACGCAATCGCTGCGCACCGAACTCGAACACGAGCACAGCAAGGTCCACCTGGTGATCGTCGACATGCCGGGCGTGAACACGCCGCAGTTCGAGTGGTGCAAGACCACCCTGACCCGCCACCCGAAGCCGACCGGCACCTGCTACCAGCCCGAAGTCGCCGGCCGCGCCATCTACTGGGCGGCACACTCGCGCCGCGCCGAAATCTGCGTCGGCTACCCGACCCTGGGCGCGGTGCTGGCCGAGAAATTCATCCCGCACCTGCTCGACCGCTACCTGGCGCGCACCGGCATCGCCGGACAGCAGACCGATGAACCGATTCCGGCCGACCGGCCGAACAACCTGTGGAAGCCGGTGCCGGGGCCGTTCGCCGCCCATGGCAGCTTCGACCGCGGCGCCTGGAAGGTCAGCCCGGAATTCTGGGCGGCGAAGCACCGCGGCTGGCTGTGGGCCGGGGCCGCGCTGGGCGCCGGCCTGTACGCATTGACTAACAGGAGGAGAGGATGAGCAAGACCGTCGGTGATTTTTTCGTCGAACGTCTGTACGACTGGGGCGTGCGCACCATTTTCGGCTACCCTGGCGACGGCATCAACGGGGTGCTGGGCGCCCTCCAGCGCTCCAAGCGCAAGATCGAATTCATCCAGGTGCGGCACGAAGAGATGGCGGCCTTCATGGCGTCCGCGCACGCCAAGTTCACCGGCGAGCCCGGGGTCTGCCTGTCGACCGGTGGTCCAGGCGCGGCCCACATGGTCACCGGCTTGTACGATGCGAAGATGGACCACATGCCGGTGCTGGCGATCTGCGGCCAGGCCCCGCGCACCGCGCGCGGCGCGCATTACACCCAGGAACTGAACCTGGACCGGCTGTTCCAGGACGTGGCCGACTACGTCTACGAAGCCGAGGCGCCGTCGCAGGTGCGGCACCTGGTCGACCGCGCCATGCGCACCGTGCTCGGCCGCAACGGCGTCGGCGTGCTGATCCTCCCGGGCGACCTGCAGGAACTGCCCTACGAAGACCCGCCGCGCAAGCACGGCTCGGTCCAGTCCGGCATCGGCTACGCGAAACCGCGCGTGGTGCCGCACGAGGTGGACCTGCGCCGTGCGGCCGAGGTCCTGAACGCCGGCAAGAAGGTGGCGATCCTGGTCGGCGCCGGTGCCTTGCACGCGACCGACGAAGTGATCGCCGTGGCCGACCGCCTGCAGGCCGGCGCCGCGAAGGCCTTGTTGGGGAAAGCCGCCCTGCCCGACGACCTGCCCTGGGTCACGGGCTCGATCGGCATCCTGGGCACCAAGGCCAGCTGGGAGATGATGACGCACTGCGACACCCTGCTGATGATCGGCTCCGGCTTTCCCTACGCCGAGTTCCTGCCCGAGGAAGGCAAGGCGCGCGCGGTGCAGATCGACATCGATCCAACCATGCTCAGCATCCGTTATCCGGCCGAAGTCAACCTGCACGGCGACAGCGCCGAGACCCTGCGCCTGCTGCTGCCCCTGCTGGACCAGAAAAGCGACGACTGGCGCCGCCACGTCGAAGGCGAGGTGCGCGACTCCTGGAAGCTGCTCGAGAACCGCGCACTGGTGCGGGCCAACCCGATCAACCCCCAGCGCGTGGCCTGGGAACTGTCGCCGCAGCTGCCGGCCGATGCCATCGTCACCAGCGACTCCGGCTCCTGCGCCAACTGGTATGCGCGCGACCTGCGGGTGCAGCGCGGCCAGATGTATTCGCTGTCCGGCGGGCTGGCCTCGATGGGCGCGGCGGTGCCGTACGCGATCGCGGCCAAGTTCGCCCATCCGGGCCGCCCGGTGATCGCCATGGTCGGCGACGGCGCGATGCAGATGAATAACATGGCCGAGCTGATCACCGTGTCGAAGTACTGGCGCCTGTGGCAGGATCCGCGCTGGATCGTCTGCGTCTTCAACAACGGCGATCTGAACCAGGTGACCTGGGAGCAGCGCGTGATGGAAGACGATCCGAAGTTCGAGGCCACGCAGAAGATCCCCGATGTTCCCTATCACAAGTTTGGCGAGCTGATCGGCCTGAGGGGCATCTATTGCGACAACCCGGAAGAAGTCGCCATCGCCTGGCGCGAGGCCCTGGCCGCCGACCGCCCGGTGGTGCTGGAATTCAAGACCGACCCCGAGGTGCCGCCGCTGCCCTCGCACATCACGCTGGAACAGGCGAAATCCTTCATGGAGACCGTCGTCAAGGGCGATCCGAAGGAAGGCTCGATGCTGGCCGGGGTGGCGCGACAGGTGCTGAGCGGCATCCTGCCCAAGGATAAATCGTGAACCTTGCGGCGCAGGCGGAGACGAGCCCGGCGGCACGTGCGCTCGGCGCCGCCGCCCTCGGATTGACGCTGGCGGCGGTGCTGGCCACGCGCCGCCAGCCACGCCTGCAGCCGCGATTGCCATCCACACTGCCGCGCGTCGCCAATCCCCAAGACGGCGCCGCCGGCCAGCTCTACCTGTCGTCCGCGATGCTGGCCGCCTCGGTGCTGAGCGACAGCGCGCTCGAACACTACCGCGGCGGCTTCGAGAATCCCGGCATGTTTGCCCCGCTGGCGAGCGCCGCGCTGGCGCTGGCCGGCGCCGCCCGGGCCGCGCGCCGGCCGGCCCGCCCGGCATCGCCGCTGCCCTTCGGCGCCGCCTGCGCGGTCGGCGCGGCGGGCCTGGGTTTCCACGTCTACAACGTGCTGCGCCGGCCCGGCGGCCTGTCCTGGGCCAACCTGTTCTATGCCGCCCCGCTGGGGGCGCCGGCGGCGCTCTCGCTGGCCGGCCTGCTGGGGCTGGCCGCGGGCAAGGTCGGGCGCGGCGCACCGACCCTGGCGCGCCTGCCGCGTGGCCGCGCCCTGGGCCTGCTGACGGCGGCCGGACTGGCCGGCACCAGCCTGGAGGCGGCCCTGCTGCATTTCCGCGGTGCCTACCACAACCCGGCGATGTGGCTGCCGGTCAGCCTGCCGCCGGTCGGCGCCGCGCTGCTGGCCGCAAGCGCCACGCGTCCGCCTGCCGCTTCGCCGCGGCTCGAGCGCCTGGCGCAAGTCTGGCTGGCGGCCACCGCCTGGCTGGGGGTGGCCGGGGTCGCCCTGCACGCGCGCGGCATCGCGCGCCAGATGGGCGGCTGGCGCA
Organism: Massilia sp. LXY-6; assembly: GCF_051233485.1. NCBI lineage: Bacteria > Pseudomonadati > Pseudomonadota > Betaproteobacteria > Burkholderiales > Oxalobacteraceae > Massilia > Massilia sp. LXY-6. Next base: position 12,673 of record NZ_JBKFGF010000015.1, on the reverse strand, counting down.
ACTGGAGCCAGAATGTGCTGAGCGGCCCGCCGCTGCCGGCCCCGCCCAGCTTTACCGCGCTGGCGCTGGCCGGCCGCGCCGCGCTGGCGCTCGGTCCGTCGGCACGGCAGGGGCGCGACGGCACGCAGCGGGAGGCCGCATGAGCATGAGCACAAGCGCGCGCTACCCCGGCTACGACGTGCTGGCCAAATGGGACAGTCCGTCCTTCGACGACACGACCCGGCAGGTCCTGGCGCAGCGCCTGAAGGGAGTCCCGCCGCGCCGCTTCCTCGACCCCGCCGAGTGGGAACTGCTGGAAGCGGTCAACCGGCGCCTGCTGCCCCAGCCGGACCGCGCCGAGCCGATCCCGATCACGCCCTGGATCGACGCGATGTTGCACGACAACCTGGGCGAAGGCTTCCGCCATCCCGACATGCCGCCGCTGCGCGACGCGTGGCGCCAGGGCCTGGCCGCCCTCGCCGACGAAACGCGCCTGCGCCACGGACGGGAGTTCGCGGCGCTCGATACCGACGCCCAGGACGCGCTGCTGCAGGCGCTGGCCGAGAATGAGGCCCGCTCGCCGCTGTGGCAGGCCGTGCACCCGCAGCGCTTCTTCACCCAAATGCTGCTGAAGACCGCGGCAGGCATCTATTACGCGCACCCCTGGGCCTGGAACGAGATCGGCTTCGGCGGGCCGGCCAGCCCGCGCGGCTATGTGCGCCTCGGCCTCGACCGGCGCGACCCCTGGGAGGCACGCGAGGCGCAGCAGGACCGCGAGGTGCGCTGATGGAACGGCGGCCACGCACCGGAGACGGCCGCGCACCGGACGTGTTCGAGCGCGGCGGCTGGATGCCGATGCGCGAATACCGCGACGATGACGCCGTCGACTTCGCGATCGTCGGCGCCGGCGCAGGCGGCGCCACCCTCGCCTGCAAACTGGCCGAAGCCGGCTTTTCCGTGGTCGTGCTCGAAGCCGGGCCGTTCTGGCGCCCGCTCGAAGACTTCGCCTCCGACGAGGAAGCCCAGCAGCAGCTGTACTGGCTGGAAGAACGCCTGACCGGCGGGCTTGACCCGATCGCCCTCGGCGGCAACAATTCCGGCTGGGGCGTGGGCGGCTCCACCGTCCATTTCAGCATGATCTCGCTGCGCTTCCGTCCCGAGTGGTTCCGCGCCCGCAGCCTGCTCGGCTATGGCCTCGACTGGCCGATCACCTATGACGAACTGGCGCCTTACTACGAGGAAGCCGAGCGCGCGCTGGCGATTGCCGGTCCGCTGCGCTACCCGTGGGGGCCGCCGCACCGCCGCTATCCCTACCGCGAGCACGAGATGAACGCGGCCGGGCTGGTGCTGGCGCGCGGCGCCGAACGCATGGGCGTGGCCTGGTCGGCGGTGCCGCTGGCGACCGTCTCGGCGCCGCGCGGCAAGTCGCCGCCCTGCGTCTACCGCGGCTTCTGCAATTTTGGCTGCTCGACGAATGCCAAGCAGAGCGCGCTGGTGGTGTGGATCCCGCGCGCGCTGCGCGCCGGCGCCGAGGTGCGCGACCTGGCGATGGCCGGCCGCATCGAGCTCGATGCGAACGGCCTGGCGAGCGGCGTGCACTACCGGCGCAGCGACGCATGGCGCTTCCAGCGCGCGCGCAACGTGGTGGTGGCCGGCTATGCGATCGAAACCCCGCGGCTGCTGCTGAATTCGGCCTGCGCGCGTTTCCCGCAAGGCCTGGCCAACAGTTCCGGCCTGGTCGGCACCCACCTGACGACCCATGCCGGGCCGGGCGTGTGGGCGCGCTTCGACGAGGAAATCCGCTGGAACAAGGGGCCGCCCAACATGGCCGTGTGCGAGCACTGGAACTACACCGACGACGGCAAGGATTTCGACGGCGGCTATGCCTTCATGAGCCAGGGCCCGCTGCCGCGCGCGTGGGCCCAGCTGGTGACGACTTCGCGCAATCTGTGGGGCATGGCGCTGCGCGAAGCCATGCTCGACTACAACCACATGAGCGGCCTGGTGGCGGTGGCCGAAACCGAGCCGCGCTTCGAGAACCGGGTCACCCTGGCCGACGAGCGCGACCGCCACGGCCTGCCGGTCGCCCGTGTCGAGTTCGCGTATTCGGACAACGACCGCCGCATGCAGGAGCACGCCCGCCGCTACATGGGCCGGATGCTGGAAGCGGCCGGCGGCCACGACCTGTGGACCAGCGAGGACACCAGCCACATCCTCGGCACCTGCCGCATGGGGGCGGACCGCGGGACCAGCGTGGTCGACCGGGACGGCCGCAGCTGGGACGTGCGCAACCTGTGGATCTGCGACGGCTCGCTGTTCCCGACCTGCGGCGGGGTCAACCCTTCCCTTACGATCCAGGCGCTGGCCTGCCGCATCGGCGACCGCATCCGGACCCTCGGCGCACGTGGAGAACTCTGACATGAGCAAAATCGCCAGCATCTTCGACCTCGAAACCCTGGCCCGCGAGCGCCTGCCCTCAGTGCTGTTCGACTACATCCACGGCGGCAGCGAGCAGCAGCTGACCCTGCAGCGCAACCTGGACGACATGCGCGCCCTGGCGCTGCGCCAGCACAGCCTGCGCAACGTGGCCCGGCGCGACACCGCCACCACGATGGCCGGCGATCCGGCACGCATCCCGCTGGCGGTCGGTCCGACCGGGCTGGCCGGGCTGATGTGGCCGAACGGCGAATGCGAGGCCGCGCGCGCCGCCGCCGACTACGGCGTGCCCTATTGCCTGTCGACCTGCTCGATCAACTCGATCGAAGACGTGGCGGAGGCCACCGGCAAGCCGTTCTGGTTCCAGCTCTACCTCATGAAGGCTCAGCGCGTCAACGAAAGCCTGATCCGCCGCGCCGACAAGGCCAACTGTTCGGCGCTGGTGCTGACCATCGACCTGCACACGCAGGGCAAGCGCTGGGCCGACGAGAAGGAGGGGCTCGGGGTGCCGCCCCGGCTGACGCCCAGGAACGTGCTCGAGATGCTGACGCACCCGCGCTGGCTGGCCGGCATGGCGGGAAGCAAGCGGCACAACTTCGGTAACCTGGAGCACGAGATCGAGGCCGGCAAGTCGGTCGGTTCGCTGTCGAAGTGGATCGAGGAGCAGTTCGACCCGACCTTCGACCTCGATACCGTGCGCTGGGTGCGAAAGGAATGGCCGCGCAAGCTGATCCTGAAAGGCGTGATGCATCCGGACGATGCCCGCAGCGCGCTCGAGGTCGGCGCCGACGCCATCATCGTCTCGAATCACGGCGGGCGCCAGCTGGACAGCGCGCCGTCCTCGATCTCGGTGCTGCCGCAGATCGTCGAAGCGGTGGGCAGCCGCATCGAAGTCCTGTTCGACGGCGGCATCCGCACCGGCGGCGACATCGTCAAGGCGCTCGGCCTGGGTGCGCACGCCTGCCTGAGCGGGCGCGCCTGCCTGTACGGCCTGGCGGCGAAAGGCCGCGACGGCGTGCACTGCGCGCTGGAGCTGTTCGAGCAGGAGCTGCAGGACTGCATGATGCTGGCCGGCCTGTCCAGCGTGTCCGAGGTGCCGCCCGGCGTGGTCACCGCCCAGCCGCCATTGGGAGCACGGCGATGACCCTGCAGCCGCCCCCATTCATGTTCGCCAGCGGGATCGAGAACAGCAACCCGACCATCGGCCACGGCAAGATCCGGCGCGACCAGATGGAGGAATGCGGCCACTACCGGCATTGGCGCACCGACTTCGCGCTGGCGGCCCAGCTCGGAATCCGCACCCTGCGCTACGGCATACCGCTGCACCGCAGCTGGCTGGGGCCGGACCGCTACGACTGGGCCTTCGCCGACCAGGCCTTCGCCGAACTCCAGCGGCTCGGTATCGCCCCGATCGCCGACCTGTGCCACTTCGGCGTGCCGGATTGGATCGGCAACTTCCAGAATCCGGATTTCCCGGAGCTGTTCGCGCGCTATGCCTCTGAATTCGCACGGCGCTATCCGTGGATCCGCATGTTCACTCCGGTCAACGAGATGTATGTCTGCGCCCGCTTTTCCGCCCTGTACGGCTTCTGGAACGAGCAGCTGAGCGACGAACGCGCCTACGTCAGCGCCATCAAGCACCTGGTCAAGGCCAACCAGCTGGCCATGCACGCGATCCGGGCCGCCCGTCCGGACGCGCTGTTCATCCAGAGCGAGTCGAGCGAATACTTCCACGCCAGTTCGCCCGGCGCCGAGCCGATCGCGGAAACGCGCAACCTGCGGCGCTTCCTCTCCCTCGACCTCAACTACGGGCGCGCGCTCGAACCGGCATTGCGCAGCTTCGTGCTGGACAACGGGATGAGCGAAGACGAGCTGCGCTTCTTCGAGACCCACGCCCTACGCCGCCACTGCATCCTCGGCACCGACTACTACCGCTCGAACGAGCACCACGTCGATGCCGACGGCAGCATGCGGCCGGTCGACGAGCTGCTGGGCTTTGCGGTGATCGCCAGGGAATACGTCGAGCGCTACCGCCTGCCGCTGATGCACACCGAGACCAATCGCGACCAGGGCCCGCACGGCACCGAGGCCTGCGGCTGGCTCGAGAAGCAATGGGCGCTGGTGCGCGGCTTGAAACGCGCCGGCGTGGCGGTGACCGGCTTCACCTGGTACTCGATCACCGACCAGGTCGACTGGGATATCGAGCTGCGCGAACAGCGCGGCGTGGTCAACCCGCGCGGGCTGTTCGACCTGGACCGCAAGATTCGCCCGGTTGGAGAAGCCTACGGCAAGCTGATCGCAGACTGGTCGTCCCGCCTCGGCTCCGTTTCAAGATGAGCCCAGCGGCGCCGCCTCGGTGGACGGCTGCTGCCATGGTGCCGGCACCGCGCTGCGGGTGGCATAGTCGGTGCCGGACAGGAAAAACAGCAGGGCCAGCGTCACCAGGCCGGCCAGCGCCGTCAGCCGCAGCAGCGGATGCCCCGCGCGCAGACGCATGAAGACGATCGCCACCAGCAGCGCCTTCACGGTCGCCACCGCCAGGCCGATCGCGGTATTGATCCAGCCGAGCGGAATCCATACCGTGGTGGCGCTGATCGCCAGCAGGGCCAGCAGCGCCAGCCAGGTCAGGACCAGGGGTCGGGTGCGGCGCTCCATGCTAGCTCCCCGCCCTGCCGATCAGGTACAGCAGCGGATACAGGAAAATCCAGACCAGGTCGACGAAGTGCCAGTACAGGCCGGCGTATTCGACCGCCTCGCCGGACGGCCCGGAAGGCAGCGGGCGACGCAGCCCATAGGCCAGCGCCAGGCAGACCGCGATGCCGATCGTCAGGTGCAGCGCATGCAGCCCGGTGAGGGCGAAGTACAGCAGGAAGAACAGTTGCATGCCGGGCAGGTCCTGCGGATGGCCGCCCCGCTCCGGCCGGAAGCCCCAGCCGGGGAACAGGTGCTCCTGGAATTCGGCATGGTATTCGGCGCCCTTGATGACGAGGAAGGCGATGCCGAGCACCGCCACCCCCACCAGCAGGCGTGCCGCGTGCCGGCGCCGGTCGGCCTCGGCGGCGTGGCCGGCCAGCGCCATCACGAAGCTGCTGGTCAGGAGCACGGCGGTGTTGGCGGTGCCGAGCAGGAAGTCGGTGTGGCGGCTGGCGGCGGCGCAGGCCTGCGGATAGTGCACGCGCAGGTAGAGGTAGCCGAACAGCAGCGGCCCGAAGAACAGCAGTTCGCTGGCGATGAAGACCCACATGCCGAAGGTGCCGGCGAAGGTCTGCTGCTCGCGGCTGCTGAACTGCTCGGCGTGGGGGCGCTGGACCGCACTCATGGCGTATAGGCGTAAGGGCCGCGCACCACCACCGGCGGCTGGGCGAAATTGTGGACCGGGGGTGGCGAAGCCGTCTGCCATTCGAGCCCGGTGGCCTGCCAGGGGTTCGGCGGCGCCGCGCGGCCGTAGCGCAGCGACCAGGCCAGGTAGCCCAGCGGCAGCAGGTAGCCGACCGCCAGCGTCACCGCGCCTGCCGAGGACAGCACGTGCAGCAGCTGGAACTCTTCCGGATAGCTGTGGTAGCGGCGCGGCATGCCGGCATAGCCCAGCAGGTACTGGGGGAAGAAGGTCAGGTTGAAGCCGGCAAAGATGATCACCGCGGCCAGCCTGCCCCAGGCTTCCGAGTACATGCGCCCGGTGATCTTCGGCCACCAGAAGTGGATGGCGCCCAGGTAGGCCATCACCGAGCCCCCAACCATGATGTAGTGGAAGTGGGCGACCACGAAATAGGTATCCGAAAGATGCACGTCCAGCGCCAGCGCGGCCAGGAACAGGCCGGTCAGGCCGCCGATCGTGAACAGGCCGACGAAGCCGAGCGCGTACAGCATCGGCGCGCTGAAGCTGATGCGGCCCTTGTACAGCGTGGCGGTCCAGTTGAACACCTTGATCGCGGACGGCACCGCCACCATGAAGGACAGCAGCGAGAACACCATGCCCGCGTACACGGACTGGCCGCTGACGAACATGTGGTGGCCCCAGACCAGGAAGCCGATCACGCCGATCGCCAGGATCGCGTAGGTCATGAAGCGGTAGCCGAACACGGGCCGCCGCGCGAAGCAGGGAATGATCTCGCTGGCCACGCCCATCGCCGGCAGCACCATGATGTAGACCGCCGGGTGCGAATAGAACCAGAACAGATGCTGGAACAGCAGCGGATCGCCGCCCAGCGCCGGGTCGAAGATCCCGACCTGGAACAGGCGCTCGATCGCGACCAGCACCAGGGTCATGGCCAGCACCGGCGTCGCCAGCACCAGGATCACCGAGGTCGCGTAGTTGGCCCAGACGAACAGCGGCAGCCGGAACCAGCCCATCCCCGGCGCGCGCATGGTGTGCACCGTCACGATGAAGTTCAGGCCGGTCAGGATCGACGAGAAGCCGACCACCAGCACCCCGGTCAGGCACAGCACCACGTGCGAGTTCGAGAACATGGTCGAGAACGGGGTGTAGAAGGTCCAGCCGGTATCGACGCCGCCGGCCAGCAGCGCCCACAGGATGGTGGCACCACCCGCGATGTACAGGTACCAGCTGGCCAGGTTCAGGCGCGGAAAGGCCAGGTCGCGCGCGCCGATCATCAGCGGCATCAGGAAGTTGCCGAGCACCGAGGGAATCGACGGGATCAGGAACAGCCACACCATGATCACGCCGTGCGCGGTGAACAGCTTGTTGTAGGTGTCGGCGCTGACCAGGTCGCCCTGCGGCGTGGCCAGTTCGAGCCGGATGATGGCGGCCGCAATCCCGCCGAGGAAGAAGAACAGCGTGATCGACACCCCGTACAGCAAGGCGATGCGTTTATGGTCGCGCGTGCTCAGCCAGGACCATATGGTGAAGCCCTCGGCCAGGTAGCTGCTGCCGGCGGTGGTTCCCTTTTCTTCGAGCTCAAGGTCGCTCTGTGCGCTGGTCATGTCCGCTCTCTCTGATGTATTCGATGATCGCCAGCAGGTCTTCCTCGCCGATCTGGCCGGCGAAGGAAGGCATGATGGGTTCGTAGCCCGCCACCACGTCCTTGCGCGGCACCAGGATGGAATCGCGCACGTAGGCCTCGTCGGCGACCAGCTCGCGGCCGTCCTGCAGGTGCACGCGCCGGCCCAGCAGGTTCGTCAGGTCCGGCGCATGCACGCTGGAGCCGGCGGCGTGGCAGCCGCTGCAGCCGTAGCTGCGGAACAGCGCGAAGCCGCGTTCGGCCATGCCGGGCTGGCGCGGCCCTTCCGTCAGCCAGCGCGCGTACTCGTTCGGGGGCAGCACCACCACCTTCCCGGTCATCATCGCGTGCTCGGTGCCGCAGAACTCGGCGCAGAACAGTTCGTATTCGCCGGCCCGGCTGGGGGTGAAGCCGATCGAGGTGTAGCGCCCCGGCACCGCGTCCTGCTTGATGCGGAAGGCCGGCACGAAGAAGCTGTGGATCACGTCCTGCGAGGTCAGCACCACGCGCACCGGGCGCCCCAGCGGCAGGTGCAGCTGGCCGACCTCGCGCCGGCCGTTGCGGTGCTCGGCCTTCCACATCCACTGCTTGGCCACCACGAACACCGGGGTGGCGGCCGGGTCGGGCCGGTACAGCGAGATGTAGTCGACCGCGCCCCAGGCATACAGGCCGAGGAACAGCAGCAGCGGAATCACGGTCCAGGCAATCTCGATGGCGCGCCCCTTGGCGGGCGGATGGCCGCGCGGCGCATCCGACGCGGCGCGGTAGCGCACGCAAAAGCCGATCATCATCGCCAGCACGCCCAGCGCCACCGCGCCGGTCAGCAGCAGCAGGCACAGCGCCAGGTTGTCGAGGCGGGTCGCGGACTCGGCGCCGTCGGGCGGCAGCAGGTAGAACGGTGCGCTCACGGCCTGCCCCCTTTCACGGCGCGGGACGGGCGCCGGCGCCGCGCGAAGCGCCACGCCGCACCGCCCATGCCCAGGACCGCCAGCAGCACGCCGGCCCGCACCGACGCCATTGCCGCGCCGCTGTATTGGCCCACGGCCGGGTCGTAGTGGGTGCACAGCAGCAGCAGGCGTTCGCCCAGCGATTTCTGTTCGCCGCCGCTGCTGTTACTGCTGCTGCCCTCGCGTGCCGCCGCCAGGGCCGTGCGCAGCGCCGCCGGCTCGAAGCGCACGCCAGGGAAGTACTGCACGATCCGCCCCGCGGCGTCGGCCACCACGAAGCCGGCCGCGTGCGCGAATTCGCCGCTGGCCGGGTCACGCGGCGCACGGTAGCCCAGCGCAGCCTCGATCCGCACCAGCGCCGTGGCATCGCCGGTCAACATGCGCAGGTCGGCCACGCCGCCCGGCAGCAGCGCGGCGTAGGCGCGCCGCTTGCCCGTCGCCGCCGCGGCGCCGTCGCGCGGATCGATCGAGAAGCCGACCAGGCGGTAACTGCCCGGCGCCATGCCGCTCAGCGCGAGCGCCTGCAGCACGCCTTCGAACAGGGTGCTGCACAGGTTCGGACAGCTGTAGTAGCCCGGCACCAGCACCACCGGCGCGCCTCCGAACAGGGCGCCCAGCGGCAGCGCCGCGCCGGCTTCGTCGCGCAGCACGGCATCCAGCGGCAGTCGCGCGCCGACGCTTGGTGCGAAGCTGGCCACCGGCTGCGGCGGCAGGCGCAGTGCCTGGGCACCGGCCGGGCTCCAGCCCCAGCCCAGCGCCAGGAACAGGATCAGCGATGCGCGGATGGGCAAGGCGCGGCTCATGGCTTGCGCTCCCCTCGGGCAGCTTCCGCCGTCATCCGCATCGCCGCCTCCAGCGGAATGTGGGCGATGCCGGCGCCACGGTCGACCCAGCCGGTGCTGCCGAGGCGCCGCTCCTTCTCGGCGAAGTAGGCGGCGCGCTCATCCTGCGGCGCCGGCTGCAGGCGCGGCGCCGGGATCGCCGCCGGCGGCCGCGCGGTATTCGGGGCCGGTCCCAGGCGATGCAGCAGCCACCACGAACCAGCCACGGCGAACACGATGCCGCCCAGGATGGCCAGCGCCCCGCGCCGGATCGCGCGCAGGTGGATGCCGTCGTCGTGCTCAGGCATGGACTTCCCTCCCCTTGGTGAGCGCGCCACGCAGCGCCAGCCAGGCCAGCACTGCGGCGCCCAGCGCCGGCAGCGCCGCCGGCCAGGCCCAGCCGGCCGTCAATCCATGCACCGACGGCAGCACCAGCCACCAGCAGTCGAGCAGGTGCGCCGCCATCAGCAGCGCCGCCAGCCCGCCCATCAGGCGCGGCGCCTGCTTGGCGTGGCGCGACAGCAGGATCGCGATCGGCCCGGCACCGTGCAGGGCCAGCAGGCTCCAGGCGACGGTGCGCCAGCCAAGGCTGTCGCGCCGCAGGTACCAGGAGATCTCGCGCGGCAGGTCGGCGGCCCAGATGATCAGGAACTGCACATAGGCCAGGTAGGCCCAGGTCATCACGTACATCATCAACAGGTTGCCGAGGTCGGGCAGGCGCGCACGCATGGCGTCGCGGTCGATCAGCAGCACCGCCAGCGCCAGCCCGGTCAGCATCTGGCCGGTGCCGGCCAGCCAGCCGAACACGCTCGAATACCATTCCGGCTGCAGCGACATGATCCAGTCGACGGCCGCCAGCCCGCTCGAGAAGGCGTAGGCCAGCAGGCAGGCGGCGGCGCGCGGTGCCGACTGGTGGCGGGCGCGCAGTTCGATCCAGGAGAGCAGGCTCCACAACAGCAGGTAGGCCACGCTGCGCACGGCGAAGGCGTCGGGCGCCAGCCACCAGCGGCGGAAGGCGGTGTCCGGTTCCAGCGCCTGCGTGCCGGCCCACGGGTACAGCAGGTGCATGCCGGCCAGCACCGGCAGGAACAGCAGGCAGGCCAGCGGCAGCCAGCGCGCGGCCCGCAGCAAGGGCGTGCGGATCGTCTCGCCCCAGGCGCCGCCGGTCAGCTGGTGCAGCCAGACGTTGGCCAGACCGCCCAGCAGCGCCCCGGTGACGAACCACCACACCGCCAGGTAGCCCGCCAGCAGCGCGCGCGGGTCCATGCGCCAGCCGAACCAGCACAGGACCGCGAGCACGCACGCGGCGGCGATCAGGATCGCGTTGCGGTTCATGGTGCAGCCCCCGGCTGCGCGTCCAGGCGCGCCTTCAGCTCCGGCGGCAGGCTGCCGGCCGGCGCGTTCTGGCTCAGCTGCAGGGCGCGGATGAAGGCCACGATGGCCCAGCGGTCGGCCGGCTCGACCCGGTCGGCGTAAGGCACCATCACGCCGTAGCCCTGCGTGATCACGTCGTAGATGTGGCGGTCGGGCACCTTGCGCAGCCGCTCCTGGTGATAGGTGGGCGGCGCCGGGAAGCCGCGCCGCACCACCAGCCCGTCGCCGTCGCCCAGCGGACTGTGGCAGGGCATGCAGTAGATCATGTAGCGCTCGCGCCCCCGTTCGAGCAGGCGCAGGTCCACCGGATAGGGGTTCGACTGCGCCTGCTCGGCGGCGATGTCGGCCTGCACCGCTTGCGCCCCCGCGCGCCCGCCCGAACTGTCGGCGAAGGCGCCGCGCGCGCGCGGCTGGGTGCCGGGCGGCGGCGTGCGCGCGCTGGCGCCATCCGGGAACAGCGTGGCGGCGGAAAAGGTTTTATAGCGCGGCTGGTCGTACATGTCCTGCTTGGCCCGTTCGCAGCCACTCAGCAGGCCACTGAGCAGGCCACTGAGCAATGCAAACAGCATCATCGCGCCAATGCGGGTCCTCATCCCGGCACCTCGCGCAGCAGCATCGGCTGCAAGTCCTCCAGCAGCGCGCGCGCCGGTCCGGGCGCGAACACCGGGTCGTGCGCGGGCAGGCACAGGAAAAAGCGGTTGCGGCTGGCGAGCTCGAATTCCGCGACCTCGAACAGCGGGTGGTACAGGCGCGGCAGGCCGTTCTGGATCAGCATCGCCAGCACCGCCGCCACCGCCGCGCCGAGGATGGTGATTTCGAAGGTGGCCGGGATGAAGGCCGGCCAGCTGTGCAGCGGTCGGCCGCCGACGTTGATCGGGTAGTCGACCACCGCCGCATACCATTGCAAAAAATAGGTGCCGGCCCCGCCCAACAGGCCGCCGACGAGCGTCCAGAATGCCACCCGGTCGGGGACGCTGCCGAGCACCTCGTCCAGGCCCTCGATCGAGAACGGGCTATAGGCTTCGGCGCGGGTGTAGCCGTGCTCGCGCGCCTGTTTCGCGGCGGCGCACAGCGCGTCGGCATTCGGGAATTCGGCCAGCAGGCCGTACATGTGCGCGCTCATGCCTTTCCTTTCGCCGTGTCGCGCACCAGCTCGCGCATCTCGGCCATCGAGATCAGCGGCAGGAAGCGCACGAACAGCAGGAACAGCCAGACGAACAGCGCGATCGAGCCGAACAGCGTGATCCAGTCCCAGCGCGTTGGATAGAACATGCCCCAGGCGGAAGGAAGGAAGTCGCGGTGCAGCGAGGACACGACGATCAGGAAGCGCTCCATCCACATGCCGACGTTGATGGCGAGGCTCAGCACGAACAGCGCCAGCACGCTCTGGCGCAGGCGGCGCCACCACAGCAGCTGCGGCAGCAGGATATTACAGCTCAGCATGCTCCAGTAGACCGGTGCGTACGGCCCGGTCCAGCGGTTGAGCGTCATGTAGATCTCGTATTTATCGCCGCTGTAGAAGGCCGTGAAGATCTCGGCCAGGTAGCCGTAACCGACCATCCAGCTGGTCGCCAGCAGCACCTTGGCGGCGTTGGCGAGGTGCTTGCCGGTGATGAAATCCTGCAGCCCGAAGGCGGCGCGCAGCGGAATCGCCAGGGTCAGCACCATGGCGAAGCCCGAGAACAGCGCCCCGGCCACGAAATACGGCGGGAAGATCGTCGAGTGGTAGCCGGGCGTGTTCCCGACCGCGAAGTCGAGCGAGACGATGGTGTGCACCGACACCACCAGCGGCGTGGCCAGCCCGGCCAGCAGCAGGTAGGCGCGTTCGAAACGTGCCCAGTGACGGGCCTCGCCGCGCCAGCCCAGCGCCAGCAGGCCGTAGGCGACCTGCGCGCCGCGCTGTCCGCGCGCGCCGGCGCGGTCGCGCAAGGTGGCCAGGTCGGGGATCAGGCCCACGTACCAGAACAGCAGCGACACCGACAGGTAGGTGGCGATCGCGAAGAAGTCCCACACCAGCGGGCTGCGCCACTGCGGCCACACGTTCATCACGTTCGGATACGGCACCAGCCAGTAGAAGAACCAGGGCCGGCCCAGGTGCAGGATCGGGAAGATGCCGGCGATGCTGGCGGCGAACAGGGTCATCGCCTCGGCGAAGCGG
>NZ_JBKFGF010000014.1:0-21864 GCF_051233485.1 Massilia sp. LXY-6 | reverse complement strand
GGCGCAGCAGCAGCAGCACGGCCGAGATGAAGGTGCCGGCGTGGCCGATCCCGATCCACCAGACGAAGTTCCCGATCGCGAAACCCCAGGCCACCGGAATGTCGACGCCCCAGATGCCGATGCCCTTCACCAGCAACCAGCTGACCGCGACCAGCAGCGCCAGCACGCCGCCACAGGTGACGAGGAAGGCCGTCCACCACTTCCAACCGAAGCGGCCGGACAGCACGATGCCGGCGATCTTGTCGCTGACGTCGGCATAGCCCCAGCCAGCCCGCAGCTCCGGGATGTTGCGGGAGCGTGGCGACTGGACCGCGGTGTCGGGGGAAGGCGGCGGCACGTTCATCCCAGCTCCGGATCGGGGTTGACGACGCGCGCCGCATAGCTGGTGCGCGGCCGGGTGTTCAGCTCCTCGAGCAGCACGTAGTCGAGCTTCGAGGCCTTGGCCGCGACCACGGCGCTGTTCGGATCGTTGAGGTCGCCGAAGTGGATCGCCGCCGTCGGGCAGGCCGCCTGGCAGGCCGTCACGACCTCGCCGTCGGCGATGCGGCGGCCCTGCTTTTCGGCGTCGATGCGGGCACGCGTGATGCGCTGCAGGCAGTAGCTGCACTTCTCCATTACCCCGCGCCGGCGCACCGTCACTTCCGGGTTCTGCAGTGCCTTCAGGCTTTCCAGCTTCTGGTTCGAGTACTGCAGGAAGTTGAAGCGGCGAACCTTGTACGGGCAGTTGTTGGAGCAGAAGCGCGTGCCGATGCAGCGGTTGTAGACCTGCACGTTCAGGCCTTCGTCGTCGTGGACGGTGGCGCCGACCGGGCACACTTCCTCGCAGGGCGCATGCTCGCAGTGCATGCAGGGCACCGGCTGGAACAGGGTACGTTTGCCGGCGCGGTAGCGGTCGACCCGGATCCAGTGCATGCTGCGGCCGCGCATCACCTCCTCCTTGCCGACCACCGGGATGTTGTTCTCGGCCTGGCAGGCGACGGTGCAGGCGGCGCAGCCGATGCAGGCGTTCAGGTCGATCGCCATGCCCCATTTGTAGTCGTCGTAGCGTCGTTCGGGGTACAGCGAGGTCTTGCCGCCCTGCTCCTCTTCGGGACTCTTCGCCGGCACCGGCCGGCTGACTTCGGTCACCTTGACCGGATCGCGCCCGTGCATGTCGACCTCGCGCTGGCGCAAGACCAGTTCGTGGCGGCGGCCGGTCGCGGTCATCCGCAGCGGCACCGCTTGCCCCGGCACGGCCGAGGGCCGCAGGCGGTAGGCGTTGAAGCCGACGCCGTTGCCGACCGAGCCGGCGCCACTGCGGCCGTAGCCGAGCGGCAGCGTGACCGCGCCCTCGGCCTGTTCGTCCAGCACCAGCACCGGCGCTTCCAGCGTGCGTCCGTCCACTTCCAGGCGGACCACATCGCCATCGAGCAGGCCGGCACCTTTGGCGGTGGCCGGGCCGACCAGGGCCGCGTTGTCCCAGGTGAGCGAAGTCAGGGGCCGCGGCAGCTCCTGCAGCCAGGCGTTGTTGCAGAACTCGCCGCCATCGACGGACGGATCGGGCGCGAACCTGGCCACCAGCGGCGGCGCGGCCAGCGCCGGCGCAGTCGGCGGCGGCACCTCCCGCACGGACACGGGCGCGGCGGCGCTGTCCGCCACCAGGCCGCGGCGCAGGGCTTCGCGCCAGGCGTCCTCGAACTGCTTGTCGCCCTGGCCGGGCAGCGCGGCCTGCCAGGTCGCGCGCACCAGCGCGTGGGCGTCGCGGCTGCCCTCCCCCAGCGCCAGCGCCAGCAGCGCATGGATGGAGCGTCCGCCGTACAGCGGCGCGATCATCGGCTGCACGATGCTGGCGGTGCCGTCGGCGGCGCGGGCATCGCTCCAGGCCTCGTAGCAGTGCGCCAGCGGCAGGTGCCAGCCGGCTTCGCGTGCGGTCTCGTCACGGTACAGGCCGAGGTGCATGCTCAGGGGCACGCGCCGCAGGGCCTGCGCGAAGCCCAGCGCGGGCGGCGCCGCGTACACCGGGTTGGTGTCCAGCATCAGCAGGGTATCGACCCGGCCCGCCTGCATGTCGGCGGCCAGTTCGGCCAGCGCCGCCGCGTGCCCGGGCGCGCTGGACGCCACCGGCTCGATGTAGGCGACCGCGCCGTCCTGCGCACCCAGGCGCTGGTTGAGCAGGTGGGCCAGCGCGCGGCTGGCCGGGCTCAAGGTCGGTCCCGCCACCACCAGCGCGCGGCCGCGCGCGTCGCGCAAGGCCTTCGCCAGCGCCGCTTCCCAACGCGATGCGGCAGCATCGGGCGCGATGCCGCCGCCCGGCGCCGCGCCCAGCATGCCCGCGATACGCCACAGGGCCGCCTCGATCTCGTGCGGCGCGCGCGCCAGGCGCTCGTCGGCATAGGCGCCGGTGAGGGTCGGCGTCGATTCCATCGCGTACAGGCGGTTCGCCGCCACGTTCGCGCCGAGGCGGCGCGGCGCGGTGAAGGCGCGCGCATGTGCCAGGCTGGCGCCGTGCGAGCCTTCGGCGCCGAACAGGTCGGCGTCCAGGGTCAGCAGCACCGCGACCCGGTCGAGGCGGACCAGCGCATCCAGCGGGCGCCCGAAGGCCAGCGTGGCCGCCGCTGCGGCGCCGTCGTCGTGCAGCGGATCCCAGGCATGCCAGCGCGTCGCCGGATACTTTCGCTGCAGCGCGGCCAGCTGCGCCGCCAGCGTCGGCGAGGTGACGCTGCCGGTCAGGATGCGCAGGCCGGCCCCGCCGTCGCGCGCGAAATGCGGACGGCGCGCCTCGAAGGCCGCCTCGAAGGCCTCCCAGGTCGACAGCTCCGTGCCCTGCTGCACCGTCTGCGAGCGGTCCGGGTCCCACATCTGCAGGATCGAGGCCTGGGTGAACACGTCGGTGGTCCCGGCGGACACCGGATGCTCGGGATTGCCCTCGACCTTGGTCGGGCGCCCCATATTGGTCTCGACCAGCACCCCGTGTGCAAAGCCGCGCCGCACGAAGGCGCTGGCGTAGAACAGCGGCAGCCCGGGCACGTCCTGCTCCGGCATGCGCACATAAGGCACGATGGCCTCGGGCGGCGGGCCGCTGCAGCCCGCGCCGGCCAGCGCCGCGGACGCCGCCATCAGCTTCAGGAAGCGGCGCCGCGACGGCTCGTCCTCGCCATGGATCGGAATAAGGGGATGGCCAGGTCGATTCATCGGTGACAGGTGGAACAGTTGGTCAGCGCGTTGGCGTCGCGCAGGTGGTAAAGCCGGGTCAGCTGGCGCACTTCCTCGGGACTCAGCGGCCGCTGCGGCGTCATCGACAGCACCTTGCTGAGCGGCCGGATGTGCTGCGGCGCGTTGCGGTGGCAGCCCAGGCACCACTGCATCTCGAGCGAGGCGGTGCGCCAGGTCAGCGGCATCTGGTCCACCCGGCCATGGCATTCGACGCAGGCCACGCCCTTGTTGACGTGGATGTCGTGCTCGAAATAGACGAAGTCCGGCAGGTCGTGCACCCGCACCCAGTGGATCGGGCGGCCGCTGCGCGCGCTCTCGTGCAGCGGCGCCAGTGCGGGGGAATCGAGGAACAGCTGCGAGTGGCAGCTGAGGCAGATGCCGGTCGATGGCATGCCGGCAAAGCCCGACTTTTCGACCGAGGTATGGCAGTAGCGGCAGTCGATGCCGTCATCGCCGACGTGGTGCTTGTGACTAAAGGCGATCGGCTGCTTGACCGGTTCCAGGATGCCGTTACGTGGCGTCATCTCCCAGCGCGCCGCCGCCACCGCCGCCACGACCACGCCGACGAATGCCAGCAGGGCAAGCTTGATGACGAGGACAGACGCTCTGGAAAATGGCGGGGCCATTGCAAACGCGGATCAAGTCCGAATATGGATTGGTATGGTTGTAGTTGTTTTTTTTGCTACAAGCCTTAGTATAAGCGAGTGCGCGGATCGGGCCCGCACGCTTGAAACATCAGCAGGTCAAGGAGAGGCGGGTGTTTCAAGGGCGCGGGCCGGCCTGGCGCCCAGCAGCGCCGGCACCGCCGCCGCGTCGAGCGGACGCGCGAACAGGAAGCCCTGGAACTCGTCGCAGCCGAGTTCGCGCAGCATCGCCAGCTGGATCTCGGTTTCCACGCCTTCGGCAACGATACGCATGTTCAGGCCATGGCCGAGCGCCACGATCGAATGCACGATCGCCGCGCTGTCGGCATCCCGTCCCAGGTCGCGGATGAAGGCGCGGTCGATCTTCAGGCACTGCACCGGGAAGCTTTTCAGGTAGGCCAGGCTCGAATAGCCGGTGCCGAAGTCGTCGATCGACAGCTCGACGCCAAGCTCGCGGATGCCCGCCAGCAAGCGCTCGACGACATCCATGCGGCTCATGGCGATGCTTTCCGTGATCTCCAGCTCCAGCGCGTCCGGCGCGAGACCGGCGCCGGCCAGCGCATCCTCGATCGAGCGCACCAGGTCTTTCTGGTAGAACTGCCGGATCGACAGGTTGACGGCCACTTTGGGCTGGATGCCATGCTCGCGCCGCCAGGCGCTCGCGTGTTCGCAGGCGGTGCGCAAGACCCAGTTGCCGATCGGGAGGATCAACCCGGTCTGTTCCGCGATCGGGATGAAGCGCGCCGGCGAAACGTGGCCGAGCAGCGGGTTATGCCAGCGCAGCAAGACCTCGAATCCGGTAATGCGCCCGCTTGCGATATGCACCTTGGGCTGATACACCAGGCTCAGTTCGCCGCGTTCCAGGGCGCGGCGCAGCTGCTCCTCGATCGACAGCCGTTCGTTGAGCTGGATGTGGATGGCGTCGGAATGGAAATGCACGGGCTCGCCGCTGTCGCCGCGCGCACGGTGCTTGGCGATGTCGGCCAGGCGCATCAATTCGTTGACCGAGCCCGCATCCTGCGGATACGCCGCGATCCCGATGACGGGCTGCAGGTGGAATTCCCGCTCGCACACGCGCACCGGTTCCGACAAAAGGGCATGCAGTTCGAACGCGAAGTCGTCGACCGGGCGGTGAGTCGGGGCAGCCGTCAGCAGCAGTCCGAACTCGTTGGCCTTGACGCGCGACGGCGACATGGCTTGCGGCGCCAGGCGTCGCAGGCGCGCGGCGACCTGGCGCACCGCCTCGTCGCCGGCCTCATGGCCCAGCAGGTCGGCCACTTCCTGCAGGCGTTCGAGGGCGACCAGGATCAGCACCACCTGCCCGCCGTTCGCCACCGCGTGCTCGATCGCTTCGCTCAGCGTGCGGCGCAGATGGTTCTGGTTGGGCAGCCCGGTCAGGGGATCGAAGTCGGCCAGCCAGGCGAGGCGCAGTTCGACCTGCTTGCGCTCCGTAATGTCGGCCAGGCTGTTGACGATCTGCGCCGCATGGTTTTCGCTTTCGAGGCGGGCGGCAAGGTGGAGCGCGGTCCGCATCTCGCCTGCGCCGTCGCGCACTTCGGCCTCCCGGGTATGCACGCCGTCGGTGGCCACCGCGGCGTACAGCCGTCCGCGCGCCTCGGCGCCCTGCGGGTCCAGCACTTCCGCTTCGGGCCGCCCGTCCAGTTCTTCGCCGCGCTTGCCGGTGAACTTCTGGAATGCCTTGTTGAACAGGACGATGCGGCGCTGCGCGTCGAGCACCCAGAGCGGCGTGGCGAGGCTGTCGAGAATCGAATTCAGGTAGCGGAAACTGTGGGTCAGGCGGTTCTCGCTGGTTTCCAGGCGCGCGATCAGGGCCGCCTGGCGCGCGGTTTCGCGCCCGATCCGCCAGGCCAGCAGCGCCAGCGTAATCGACAGCAGTGCCCACGCCAGCGCACCGACCCACAGCCACCAGCGCCAGACCGCCAGCGTATCGGCCAGGTCGCGCCCGGTGATGATCACCAGCGGATAGTCGGCGACCGCGCTGTAGCCGTACAGGCGGCGCGTGCCGTCGATCGGGCTGTCGGCCTCGATGACCCCGACCGGCGCGCGCGGCAGGTGGCCCTGGAACAGCGGCGTGTCCAGGAACGAGCGGCCGATCGCGTCCGGCAACGTGGGGCTGCGCACCAGCATGATGCCGTCGCGCCGCAGCAGGGTGACCGAACCGCCGCTGCCGAGGTCGGACGAGGCGAAGATGCGCTGGAAATACGCGACATCGGTCTCGATGACGATGCTTCCGCCCCCGCTTTCGCCCCGTGCCGGCAGCGCGTGTGCCAGCGTGATCGTGGCGTGTCCGCCGCTTCCGCCGGGAGGGCCGAGGGCGACCTGCGGCGGACTGTCCGATGCCGGCACCGCGACCGGCGCATCGCTCCCGGGGCGCACGGCGGAAGCGGCTTGACGCGGCTCGCCATCCGGTCCGAGAAAGTAGATACGGGCCGGGATATGCTGGCCGACGCCGGTGGCGGCGGGTATGCTGGTGGCGTCGGCGCCGCGCGCCAGGGCCGTGTCCAGCGCCAGCATCGCATAGTAGGCCTGGGCGGCATAGGCGGTCGCCAGGTTGCGCAGGCTGGTCTGCTCGCGTTCGATCGTGCTGTGGTAGCTGGAATACAGCAGGCCCGCCAGCGCCAATGTGAGGGCGACGATCAGTGACCCTGCCACGGCGAGCGCGCGGGCGACACGGCGATGATCCGGCAAGGGCGTGGGCTGGCTATCCGGCATGACTGTCAATACGCAATTGGTCGATGCAGGAGTATAACGCGCACCACCATGCGAAGCGGCGCCCGGCAGGCGAGCTGTCTATCCCGACAAGCCGATTGCCCGTGGAAGGTCCGCTGCAGCCAGCACATAGCGTCCATAAGGCACGCCGCGGATGGGCGGCAGGTCCTTGTCGCGCACGAAGCCGAGCGCCTCGTACATGCGCAAGGCCGACGCCATGACCGGACTCGTATGCAGGCCGACGGCCGGTGCTCCCGCGTCGCGGGCAAGCCGCAAGCATCCCGCCACCAGCGCGCGCCCGGCCCCCCGCCCGCGTTGGCGCGGATCGACCACCAGCATGCGGATCACCGACCACCCGTCCGGGAAAAACGCCGCCCTCGGCCGGCCCGGGCCGACATGCGCGACCGCGCCGGCGATCGCGCCATCGTGCTCCGCCACCAGTACATCGGCGTGCGCCGCCAGCTCGGCCATCCTGCCGATGCCGTCGATGAAGCCCGGCCAGTCCGCGTAATCCCGGGAATACTGCGCGAACGCCGCGCGCGCGACCGCGTTGACGACGTCGCGGTCCGCCTCGGCATAGGGACGGACCAGGATCACGCCGCCCGCCCGATATCGCTCTTTTCCCACCACAGCGAGGGATTGTTGTCGGCCAGCTCGCGCAGCAGGTCCCAGACCACCTTTACCCGGCGCAGGCGGTACAGGTCGGTCGGCGCGGCCAGCCAGAACGAGCGCTCGGCGTAGAAGCCCGGCAGTACCGGCACCAGCCGGCCGTCGTCCGGAACCGCATACGGCGGCGCCATCATGAGGCCCATGCCCAGCGCCGCCGCCTCGACCTGCGCTCCCATGCCGAGGGAGCAGAAGCGCCGGCGCGGCGTGAAGCCGAGTTCGTTCAGGTAGGACAGCTCGCGGCTGGCCAGGCGGTCCTGCACGTAGTCGACGAAGTCGTGGCGCTCCAGGTCCGCATGGGTGCGGATCGGCGGATGCCGGGCCAGATAATCGGGGGAGCCGTACAGGTAGAAGCGGAAGGTGGCCAGGCGCGTGACCACGTAGCGGCCGGTCGCCGGCGGGTCCAGCATGACCCCGAGGTCGGCCTCGCGGTTGGCCAGGTTGGCGAAGCGCGCCAGCGACAGCATTTCGATCGACAGGTCCGGGTGCGTGTCGAGCAGTTTCACCAGCAGCGGCGCCACCACCCTCACCCCGAACACGTCCGGCACGCCGAGCCGCACCACGCCCTGGGCCCCGACCTCGGTCCCGCTCAGCTGCTCGACCGCGGCCAGCGACGCGCCTTCCATCGCCTCCGCATGCGGCAGCAGCGCATGCCCCATCTCGGTCAGCTCGTAGCCTTCGCGCGAGCGGTCGAACAGGGTCGTGCCGAGCTGGCTCTCGAGGCGGTCGATGCGCCGCGCCACGGTCGTGTGCTCGACCTCCAGCCGCCGCGAAGCGCCCGAGAGCGTCCCGGCGCGCGCCAGTTCGAGGAAGAAACGCAGGTCGGTCCACTCGGGCAGGCTATTCATATGATGATTGTCTGATATCAACAACAGATATTGTGCACCAGTGCACATTCCTCAGGCAATTTTTCTTGCCTGAAATTGATCTGGCCACGAAACAGCCCGAATTAAGGGGCCAAATCGCCTCAGCGCACCGTTGCGGTGCACAGGCTGTGCATTTCTGCACAACTGTTGAGCTATTTGTTATCTATTCAGCCAGACGCAAGCAAGGCACACTCCACGGCGTGCGAGACCTGAACGCATGCTGCTATCCATAAATATTAGGAGACTTACAATGCGTCTTACCGAAAAGAAAGTGAAGCTACTGAACCGTTCCGCCATCTCCACCGCCGTCCTGCTGGCGATCTATGGCGGTTCGATGGGTGTGGCCCATTCCCAGGAAGGCGCGGACACGGCGTCCACTGCTACCGCCACCGCCGCCGGCGACATCAACAAGGTCGTCGTGACGGCGCGCCGCCGCGCCGAGCTGATCCAGGACGTACCGGGCGCGGTGACCGCGATCTCCGGCGCCGAGCTCGAGAAGCAGGCCATCCCCGACATCACCGTCCTGACCGACAAAGTGCCGAACACCACGCTGAAGACCTCGCGCGGCACGAATACCACCCTGACGGCCTTTATCCGCGGCATTGGCCAGCAGGATCCGGTTGCCGGCTATGAGCAGGGCGTCGGCATCTACCTCGACGACGTCTACCTGGCCCGCCCGCAAGGCGCGCTGACCGACATCTACGACCTCGAGCGCATCGAAGTGCTGCGCGGACCGCAGGGCACCTTGTACGGCCGCAACACCATCGGCGGCGCGGTCAAGTACGTGACCCGCAAGCTGGCGCCGAAAACCATGCTGGAGGCCAAGGCAACCCTCGGCAACTACGGCGAAAAGGACCTCGTCCTCAAGGCCAGCACGCCGGTCTCCGACATCCTGCGTGTCGGCGGCACGGTCGCCACCTTCAACCGCAACGGCTTCGGCCACAACGTCCTCAACGGCAAGGACAACTACAACAAGGACGTGCAGGCGGCTCGCGTCAGCGTCGAGCTGACGCCGAACAGCGACCTGTTCGTGCGTTTCGCTGCCGACCGCACGGTCGACGACTCGGAACCGCGGGCCGGCTACCGCCTGACCCCGGGCCCCGCACCGGCCAACGTCCAGCCGCTGGCCGGCGACTACGATACGCGCGCTAACCTGTACTCGGTCAGCGGCCACAAGCAGGAGGTGATCAACCAGGGCACTTCGCTGCTGCTGGAGTACACGCTCGACCCGACCCTGTCCTTCAAGTCGATCAGCGCGATCCGCAAGTCGCATTCGTATGCGCCGATCGACTTCGACTCGCTGGAAACGCCGCTGTTCGAAGCGCCGAGCATCTACGCCGACAACCAGAAAAGCCAGGAATTCCAGCTGACCTACACCGGCTCGAAGCTGCAGGGCGTGGCCGGCGTGTACTACATGAAGGCGAATGCGTTCAACAAGTTCGACGTGCTGTACAACGCGGCCGGCGGCCTGTCCCTGCTGACCTACGACGACATCGACACCAGGACCTGGGCCGGCTACGCCGACGCCAGCTACAGCCTGACCGATGCCTTCAATATCAGCCTCGGCGGCCGCTACACCAATGACGAGCGGCGCGCGCGCATCTTCAAGGCGACCTACCTCGGCCTGGCCGGGTCGTCCGTCATGGGCAACCCGAACGCCATCATGGCGGGGGTGCCGAACACCGACCTCGGCAAGGACCAGCTGGCGCGCACCGACAAGAAGTTCACGCCCAAGGTCGGCCTGGGCTGGAAGATCGCGCCGGAACACAACGTCTACGCCACCTGGTCCAAGGGTTTCAAGGGCGGCATGTTCGACCCGCGCATGGACCTGGGCGGAAAGCCGACCAGCACGACGTCGCTGGCCAAGCGCAAGGGCGTCGATCCGGAAGAAGTCAGCTCCATCGAACTGGGCCTGAAGTCGTCGATGAACGGCGGCCGGCTGCAGACCAATGCCGCGGTCTTCTATACCGACTACAAGAACGTCCAGATTCCCGGATCGATCGCAACCTATGACGCGAATGGCAACGTGAACGGCTTTGCCGGCACCTTGACGAACGCCGGCAAGGCCAAGATCTCCGGCCTCGAACTGGAAGCGATCGCCTACCTGACCAATTCGCTCAGCCTGAGCGCCATGTACAGCCACATCGATGCCAAGTACAAGGAATGGATGGTCTCGAACGCCACCGGCACCGGCCTGGTGAACATCGCGGGCAGCACCGAGTTCCAGAACACGCCGAAGAACGCCGCCAACCTGAGCGTGAACTACGACTGGCCGCTCGCGCTGATGGGCCGTGCCGGCACGCTGAGCCTCACCAACAGCGTCGCCTACAAGAGCAAGGTCTACCAGACCGAGGTCGCTCGCCCGACCGGCGTCCCCACCCTGGACGTGACGATCCCCGGCAACCTGATGCTGGCCCAGGGCGGCTATGGACTCTGGGATGCGGGCCTGGTGTGGACCAGCACCGACCGCAAATACCAGGTCGGTCTGCATGGCCGCAACCTGCTCGACAAGCGTTACAAGGTGGCAGGCTACAACTTCTCGACCTTCTTCAATTCGGTCACCACCTTCTACGGCGATCCACGCACGATCCGCGCGACCCTCGACGTGAAGTTCTGACCCCTGTCCGATGACCAAAGGCGCCCCGTGGGCGCCTGCCGGGCGCCTTTTCGCACGCGCTATGCACGGCGAATAAACGCAATCAAAACGGGGCGACATGTCCAACTACACTGAACTCAGCTTCACCAGCGACGACGGCCTGCGCCTGTACGCGCGCGACTATGCGGCCGGCGCTCCGGCGGGCGCGCCCGCGGGTATGCCGATACCCGCACGCCTGCCGGTCATCTGCATCCACGGGCTGACGCGCAATTCGTCCGACTTCGACGAATTCGCGCCGATCGTCGCCGGCCTGGGCCGGCGCGTGCTGGCACTCGACGTCCGCGGACGCGGCCATTCCGAACGCGACCCGAATCCCGACAACTACAACCCGGCCGTCTACGCCGGCGACGTCGCCCGGCTGATGGCCGATCTCGGCATCGGCCGCGCCGTCTTCGTCGGCACCTCGATGGGCGGCCTGATCACCATGACGCTGGCGGCGCAGCACCTCGACCTGGTCGCCGCCGCGGTCCTCAACGACATCGGCCCGGTACTGTCCGAAAAAGGCCTGGCGCGCATCGCGGGCTACGCCGGCAAGGCGGCGGCGCTCGGCTCCTGGGACGCCGCCGCCGACGTCGTCAGGGACATCAACCTGTGCGCCTTCCCCGACAACTCCGACGAGGACTGGCGCAAATGGGCGCGCCGCGCCTTCGAGCAGGATGGCGAAGGCCGGCTGGCCCCGCGCTACGATCCAAACATTGCCATTGCACTACAAACAGGTAAACTCCGTCCAACATCCCTGGCGGCGCGGATGGCCTTCCGCCGGCTGGCGAAGCAGCGCCCCGTCCTGCTGGTGCGCGGCGAGCTGTCCGACCTGCTGGAAGCGCGCCAGGCCGACTGGATGCGGCGCGCGGCCCCCGACATGCAGTACGTCGAGGTGCCGAACGTGGGCCATGCGCCGATGCTGACCGAGCCGGCGGCGCTCGATGCGATCGCCAGCTTCCTGGCGACCGTGCCCTGAAAAAAACGAGTAGAAACACGAGGAGACCACATGAAGACCATCAAGCCCATGATCAAGCCCATCAGTTCCGCCCTGCTGGCAGCCTTCATCGCCACCGCGGGCGGCAGCGCCCTGGCCGCCCCCGACCTGAAGGTCGCCCTCATTGCCGGCAAGACCGGCGCCCTGGAAGCCTATGCCAAGGAGACCGAGACCGGTTTCATGATGGGCCTCGAATACCTGACCGGCGGGAAGATGGAAATCAACGGCCGCAAGATCAAGGTGATCGTCAAGGACGACCAGGGCAAGCCGGACCTCGGCCGGACGCTCCTCGCCGAAGCCTATGGCGACGACAAGGTCGACATCGCGGTCGGCACCACCTCGTCCGGCTCGGCGCTGGCGATGCTGCCGGTGGCGAAGGAATACAAGAAGGTGCTGATCGTCGAGCCGGCCGTGGCCGACGAGATTACCGGTGCCAAGTGGAACAAGTACATCTTCCGCACCGCGCGCAGCTCGATGCAGGACGCCCTCGCCGCCGCCTCGACCCTGAAGAGCGGCAGCGTGGCCTTCCTGGCCCAGGACTACGCCTTCGGCCGCGACGCCATCAAGGCCGGCAAGGAAGCGCTGGCGGCCACCGGCAGTAAGGCCAAGGTCGTGCACGAGGAATACGCGCCGGCCGCCGCGACCGACTTCACCGCGCCCACCCAGCGCATCTTCGACGCCCTGAAGGACAAGCCGCAGCCGCGCGTGCTGGCGATCGTCTGGGCCGGCCCGAACCCGCTGAACAAGATCGCCGACATGAAGCCGGAGCGCTACGGCATCACGCTGGCCCCGGGCGGCAACATCCTGCCGGTGATGAAGACCTGGAAGGCCTATGCCGGCACCGAGGGCACCATTTATTATTACTACGGCTTCCCGAAGAACAAGATGAACGACTGGCTGGTGGCCGAGCATACCAAGCGCTTCAAGGCCCCGCCCGACATGTTCACGGCGGGCGGCATGGCGGCGGCCGGCGCGGTTGTCGCGGCGCTGTCGAAGGTGCCGAACGCGAACGGCGACCAGATGGCGGCGGCGATGGAAGGCATGTCCTTCGAGACGCCGAAGGGCACCATGAGCTTCCGCAAGGAAGACCACCAGGCCCTGCAGCCGATGTACCACTTCCGCATCAAGAAGGACCAGAAGAACGAATGGGACCTGCTGGAACTGGTGCGGGAAATCCCGGCCACCGAGCTGCCGCTGCCGGTGCGGAACAAGCGCTAAGTGACCAATGCAATGACGGCCAGCGAACAACACGTGCAAGCCTCCCTCGCCACCCGCGACCTGAGCATCCGCTTCGGCGGCCACGTCGCGGTGAACGGGGTCACGGCCGAATTCTACCCGGGCACCCTGACCGTGATCGTCGGTCCCAACGGCGCCGGCAAGACCACGTATTTCAACCTGGTCTCGGGCCAGCTGGCGGCGACCTCCGGCAGCGTGCACGTGGCGGGCCGCGACGTCACCCGCCTCAAGGCCGCGCAGCGCACCCGCCTGGGCGTAGGGCGCGCGTTCCAGCTCACCAACCTGTTCCCGCATTTGACGGTGCTGGAGAACGTGCGCCTGGCGGTGCAGAGCCGCGCCGGCATCGGCCTGAACATGTTCTCGGTGTGGTTCGGCCACAAGGAGATCATCGCCCGCGCCGAGCATTACCTGGAGCGCGTGTCGATGACCGCCAAACGCGACGTCCACGTCGGCACCCTGCCCCACGGCGACCAGCGCAAGCTCGAGGTGGCGATCCTGCTCGCCCTCGAACCGGAGATCCTGATGTTCGACGAACCGACCGCCGGCATGAGCGTGGACGAGGTGCCGGTGGTGCTCGACCTGATCCACCAGGTCAAGGCCGAGCGCAACAAGACCGTGCTGCTGGTCGAGCACAAGATGGACGTGGTGCGCTCGCTGGCCGACCGCATCATCGTGCTGCACAACGGCACCCTGGTCGCGGACGGCGAACCGCGCGAGGTCATGCAATTGAAAATCGTACAGGAAGCCTATCTTGGAACTCCCGAAGTTGTCTGATCCTATGCATGAGCCGATATTGACCCTGTCCGGCGTCCACACCCACATCGGCCAGTACCACATCCTGCAGGGCGTCGATCTGGTGGTGCCGCGCGGCGGCCTGGCGGTCCTGCTGGGCCGCAACGGCGCCGGCAAGACCACGACCCTGCGCACCATCATGGGCCTGTGGAAGGCCAGCGCCGGCAGCATCATGTTCGACGGCCGCGACATCACCAAGCTGTCCACGCCCGACATCGCGCGCGCCGGGATCGCCTACGTGCCCGAAAGCATGGCCGTGTTTTCGGAACTGACGGTGCGCGAGAACCTGTACCTGGCCGCGCGCAACGGTCCGCTGGACCAGGCCAGGGTCGACTGGATCTGCGGCTTCTTCCCGGCCCTGAGGAAATTCTGGAACACCCCGGCCGGCAACCTGTCCGGCGGCCAGAAGCAGATGGTGGCGATCGCCCGCGCGATCGTCGAGCCGAGGAAACTGCTGCTGGTGGACGAACCGACCAAGGGCCTGGCCCCGGCCATCGTCCAGAGCCTGATGATGGCCTTCCGCGAACTGAAGGACACCAACACCACCATCCTGCTGGTCGAGCAGAATTTCAATTTTGTCCGGACCCTCGGCGACAGCGCCAGCGTGATGGACGACGGCCGCGTCGTCCACGCCGGCCTGATGCACGAGCTGGCGGGCGACGCGACGCTGCAGCAGCGCCTGCTCGGCCTTTCCCTGGACTCTCATCAATGAGCCACCAATGAGCGCAACGATCCCCATTACCGAGCAAAAAGCGCAAGCCCAGGCCGACACCCCGCTGCCGGCCGCGAAGCGCGACCCCGCGCCGCTGCTGCTGGTGCCGGCGCTGGCCCTGGCCGTGCTGCCTTTCGTCTCGATGCCAACCTGGATTACCTTGAGCGTCGCCGGCCTCGCGATGGGCATGATGATCTTCATCATGGCGAGCGGCCTGACCCTCGTGTTCGGCCTGATGAGCGTGCTGAACTTCGGCCACGGCGCCTTCGTCTCGGTCGGCGCCTTCTCCGCCACGCTGGTGCTGCTGCCGATGCGCGGCTGGCTGGAAGCCGATTCGCTGCCGGCCAACCTCGGCGTGCTGGGCCTGGCGGTGCTGGTGGCGATGCTGGTCACGGCCCTGCTGGGCTGGGCCTTCGAGCGCATCGTCATCATGCCGGTCTACGGCCAGCACCTGAAGCAGATCCTGGTCACCATGGGCGGCATGATCGTGTCCGAACAACTGATCAACGTGATCTGGGGCGCCGAACAGATTCCGCTGCCGCTGCCCGCCACGCTGCGCGGGGCGATCTTCCTGGGTGATGCCGCGATCGAGAAATACCGCCTGCTGGCGGTCGCGGTCGGCCTGCTCGTGTTCGCCGTCATGTTCCTGCTTCTCAACCGCACCAAGATCGGCCTCCTGATCCGCGCCGGCGTCGAGAACGGCGAGATGGTCGAAGCGCTCGGCTACCGGATCCGCCGCCTGTTCGTCGGCGTGTTCGCGGCCGGATCAAGCCTGGCCGGCCTGGGCGGCGTGATGTGGGGCCTGTACAAGGAAACCCTGGTCGCCAGCATGGGCAGCGAGATCATGGTGATGGTCTTCATCGTCGTCATCATCGGCGGCCTGGGCTCGGTGGGCGGCTGCTTCATCGGCGCACTGCTGATGGCCCTGCTGGCCAACTACGCCGGCTTCCTCGCGCCCAAGCTGGCGCTGGTGTCCAATATCGTGCTGATGATCGCCATCCTGCTGTGGCGTCCGGCCGGCCTGTATTCAAAGTCGCGAGGCTGAGCATGCTGATCAAACTCTTTTCGGGTGACCTGCCGCGCAGCCGCGTGCTGAGCGCCCTGCTGCTCCTGATCCTGGCCGGGCTGCTGCTGGCGCCCTTCCTGTTTTCCGGCGCCCGCCCCTTGAATACCGCGGCAACCATCTGCGTCTACATCGTGCTGGTGGCCTCCTACGACCTGCTGCTGGGCTATACCGGCATCGTCTCCTTCGCCCACACGATGTTCTACGGCATCGGCGCCTACGGCATCGGCATCGCCCTGGCCAGTGTCGACGAGCCGACCTGGAGCGTGGCCCTGGCCGGCCTCGGCCTGGCACTGCTGCTGACGATCGTACTGGCCTTCGTGATCGGCCTGTTCGCGCTGCGCGTGCGCGCCATCTTCTACGCCATGATCACCCTCGCCGTGGCGTCCTCGTTCGCGGTGCTGGCGTCCCAGCTGTCCGACTTCACGGGCGGCGAGGACGGCCGCACCTTCAGCGTGCCGGAACTGTTGTCGCCGGGCTTCAGCCTGGTCGAGAACGAGGTGTTCGGACGCGCGATCGACGGCAAGCTGATCACCTACTACATCGTGTTCTTCGGCTGCCTCCTGTTGTTCCTGTTCCTGCTGCGCCTGGTAAATTCGCCGTTCGGCCGGGTGCTGCAGGCGATCCGCGAGAACGAGTTCCGCGCCGAGGCGCTGGGCTACCGCACCGTGGTCTACCGCATCTGGGCCAATGTGCTGGCCGCCGTCGTGGCCGCCCTGGCCGGCGCGCTGATGGCCCTGTGGCTGCGCTACGTCGGCCCCAAGACCTCGCTCGGCTTCGAGGTCATGACCGACATCCTGCTGATCGTCGTGATCGGGGGCATGGGCACGATGTACGGCGCGGTGGTCGGCGCCGCCTTGTTCATCCTGGCGCAGAACTACCTGAAAGCCCTGATGGGCCAGGCCGCCGGGCTACTTTCCGGCATGCCGATGCTGGCCGCGGCCGTGCATCCGGACCGCTGGATGCTGTGGCTGGGCGTGCTGTTCATCCTCTCGATTTACTTCTTTCCGATCGGCATCGTCGGCAGGCTGAGGCTGCGGCGCTATCTGGCGCGGCGATCGGCCGGCTGATCTTCACGGCGCCGAGGCACAGCTCTTCCTTGGCGCCGGTTTTTCCCTCCCTTCCCCTTCCGCCGGGTGCGCAAAACGCCCCTGGCCGGCCAGCACGGCGGTACTTCCCAAGTCGAGCCCGCACCTTAGCTGAATATCAATTCCCATTGTCAGCTCGACCATAAGATGGACTCAGCATGGCCTCGTCGACCAGCCAGCGCGAGCGGTTCACCATCCTACTGGCTTACAAGAAAGGGCTTCCCATGAAACCCGTCAACAGCATGATTGCGGCAGCGGCGTTCTCGCTGGCCACGCTCGGCGCCCCGGCCGCGCAAGCCGGCGGCGTCGAGGTACTCAACGAAGGATTCGGCAGTGTCAGCGGCCTGAACGGATGGGCCCAGGTCAACCACAGCGTGCCGGCAGGCGACGGCTGGTTCCAGGGCAATCCTGAACTGTTCGCCGCCCAGTCCGGCGCCGCCGATGCTTACGCCGCCGTCAACTTCCTCGGCGCCGCCAACGGCAGCGGCACGGTCGACAACTGGCTGATCACCCCGACCCTCAACCTATCCGGCACCACGGTGCTCAGCTTCTTCACCCGCCACGACGCCACGCCCGGCTTCAACGACATGCTCGAGGTGCGCTTCTCGTCCGGTTCGGGCCTGGACCCGGCCGGCTTCACCACCGTGCTCACCACCCTCGGCGGCACGGGCGGCTACCCGACCGACTGGGAGGAATTCAGCGCCATCCTGGAGGCCAGCGGCAGCGGCCGTTTCGCGTTCCGCTACTTCGGCCCCGCCGATACCTTGAACTATGTCGGCCTGGATTCGGTCAGGGTGGTGACGGCGGTACCGGAGCCATCCACCTGGGCAATGCTGGGGGCGGGCTTCGGCCTGGTCGGCCTGCGCCGCCGCAAACATCAAGCCTGATCGGAGGAAGCCATGTCCAAGCAAAAGATGATGACCCTGACCATGCTGGCCGCGCTGTGCGTGCTGGCCTCGCTGAGCATGCACGCCAAGGCACAAGGCAAAGAAAACAAACCCGGACAGGAAGGCATGGTGATCGCGCGCGATCCCGAAACCGGCAAGCTGCGCGCTCCGACGCCGGAAGAGCTGCGCGCGCTGCGCGCCAGGACGCCGGCGTCGGCCGCCGCCATGGCCGGCGTCCCGCAGGAGAGCAGCACGCTGTCGCGGCGCGACGGCGCGCGCGGCGTGCGCCTGGGCGCGAAATCGCAGGTGTATGAAGTCGTCACCCGCGGCGCCGACGGCAAACTGTCCAGCCAGTGCGTGCAGGGCGAAGCCGCCGCCGAGGAAGCCCTGCGGCATCCCGCCAACACCGAGCAGAAGGAGGACGGCCATGAAGCCCACTGATCGATCAAGCGATTGCGCCACCGACTGCGCAAGCGACAGCGCAAGCAACAGCGCGGCCGGCAAGTCCAGCGGCCATCCGCGCCTGCAGCAGGCCGCCGCGGTCGGCGTCGCCACCGTCGCCCTGGTCCTGGCGATGGCTCTGGGCGCCATGACCAGCGCCCATGCCGCCGCCAACATCGTGATCCTCAACCAGAACGCGGCCGGCGTCGGCTTCAACGACCCGACCCCCGTCGCGCCGGTCGGCGGCAACCCCGGCACCACGCTCGGCCAGCAGCGCCTGTACGCCTTCCAGTACGCCGCCGATAGCTGGGGGGCGACCCTCGACAGCAGCGTCACGATCCGCATCGGCGCCGCCTTCGTGCCGCTGTCCTGCAGCGCGAACAGCGCCGTGCTGGGCTCCGCCACGACCGCCGAGATCTGGTCGAACTTCCCGAACGCCCCGCGTGCCAACACCTGGTACCCGGGCGCGCTGGCCAGCAAGCTGGCCGGCGAGGACATCGTCGGCACCCCGGGCGCGCCGCACATGAGCGCCAGCTTCAATTCGCGCCTGGGCCTGTTCCCGGATTGCCTGCCCGGCAGCGGTTTCTATCTCGGCCTGGACCGCAACGCCGGCGCCCAGATCGACCTCGTCACCGTGCTGCTGCACGAATTCGCGCACGGCCTGGGCTTCCAGTCCTTCACCGACGAAGAGACCGGCGAACAGATCCAGAACACCCCTGCGATCTGGGACTACTACCTGCTGAACAACCACACCAATCGCACTTGGGTCGAGAGCACGCCCGCCGAGCGCGCGCAGTCGGCCGTGACCTGGCGCGGGCTGTCCTGGAACGGCGCACGCGTGACCGCCGCCGTGCCGCAGGTGCTGGCGCCGATGTCGAACCTGGCGATCTCGGGCGGGGCGGCCGGCCAGGCCGCCGGCAACTACGAGGTCGGCGACGCCTCCTTCGGCCCGCCGCTGTCGAATCCGCCGGTGAGCGGCCAGCTGATGCCGGTGGTCGACCAGGCCGACGGCACCGGCCTGGCCTGCGATCCGCTCAACGCGCCGAATGCGCTGGCCGTGCGCGGCAACGTCGCCCTGGTCGACCGCGGCAGCTGCGACTTCATCACCAAGGCCCGCAACGTGCAGGCCGCCGGCGCGATCGGCATGGTGGTGGCCGACAACCAGCCGGGCGACGTTACCGGCATGAGCGGCAACGATCCGGCCATCGCCATCCCGTCGGCGCGCATCACCCAGGCCAGCGGGGTGGCGATCAAGGCCAGCCTGCAGCGCCGCTCGCGCACCCAGTCGGGCGTGATCGCCAGCCTGGGCGTGGACCCGAACCGGCTGGCCGGCACCGACCCCCAGGGCCGGATCCTGCTGTACACGCCGAGCATCTACTCGCCCGGCTCGTCGGTATCGCACTACACCACCGACGCCAAGTCGAACCAGCTGATGGAGCCCTTCATCAACGACGACCTGACCCACGCGGTGAAACCGCCGCGCGACCTGACTTTTCCGCTGCTTCAGGATATAGGGTGGTGATATAAAAAAAGGCCGGCCACCCTCGGGTGCCGGCCCTTCCCACGTCCGCGTCGCGTGCGCGGCGCAGCGCTTACTTCTGCTGGCCTTCGTAGCTCTTCACGCCGTTGACGATTTCTTCCTTGGCCGCGTCCGGACCTGCCCAGCCCTCGACCTTGACCCACTTGCCCTTTTCCAGGTCCTTGTAGTGCTCGAAGAAGTGCTGGATCTGGCGCAGGGTCAGTTCCGGCACGTCCTCGTGGGTCTTGATGTTGGCGTACAGCGGGGCCAGTTTCTCGACCGGCACGGCCAGGACCTTCGAGTCGCCGCCGGCTTCGTCGGTCATCTTCAGCACGCCCAGCGCGCGGCAGCGCACGACCACGCCCGGGATCAGCGGGAACGGGGTGATCACCAGCACGTCGCAGGGGTCGCCGTCGTCGGCGATGGTGTTCGGGACGTAGCCGTAGTTGCACGGATAGTGCATGGCGGTGCCCATGAAGCGGTCGACGAAGATCGCGCCGGATTCCTTGTCCACTTCGTATTTGACCGGATCGCCATTCATCGGGATCTCGATGACGACGTTGAAATCGTTCGGCACGTCGCGGCCGGCGTTGACGTTATTCAGGCTCATGGGTTTGTCCTTGCTTGCTTGGTTGCTTTAGGGATAATAAAGGGGGCCATTATAGCGAATCGGCCTGGACTTGTGCGCCGCACAAGCCCACCGGTATCTGCCTCAGAGCACCGCTGCCAGCGCGCACTGGCGGAAATGGCGGTTCGCCTCTTCCTGCTGGCCGAGGGCTTCGTGCAGCTGGGCCAGCTTCAAGTGGGCTTCGCGCACGTGGTCCGGATTGCTCGCATCGAGCAGCGCTTGTTCCAGGTAGCGCTGGGCCTTGCCCCACAGCTTCTGGCGCAGGCATAGCGCGCCCAGGGTCAGGGCCAGCTCGGCGTCGCCCGGATGCGCGCGCAGCCAGGCTTCGCACTTCTCGATCTGGGCCAGCAGCGTGGCCGAACCCTCGGGACCGGCGGCTTCGCGGTAGGCCCGCACCACGCGCTCGTCCCACTCGGCCTTCAGGGCGTCCTCGACGATCACGCGGGCTTCGTCGTGCAGGCCGCGGGCGTTGAAGGCGGTGGCGGCGCGGGCCGCGATATACGGCTTGCAGCGATCCGCGTTCGGTACCGTCGACCACAGGCGGCGCAGCGACTCCGCATCGTGCCCGCCTTCCGACAGCAGGGCCTCGTAGGCCATCTCGCGCAACCGGTTCGACAAGGCCGGATGCAGGGCGTTGCGCTTGTCCAGGGTGCGCACCAGGCGCAGCACCTCGGGCCAGTTGCGGGCCTGCTGGTTGGCCTTCATCGCCCACTGCAGGGCGTGGATGTGGCGCTGGCCGCTGGCGTTCAGTTCGAGCACGGCTTCGAGCGCGCCTTCCGGCTTGTGCTCGTCGACCAGCAGCTCGGTGACCGTCATCAGGCGCGCGGTCTTCAGCGACTGGTCGTGCACGGTGCCGGCCAGCCAGGCGTCGCGCCGGGCCGGCTCGCGCATGCGGTGCGCGGCGCGGGCGCCGATCAGGGCCGCCAGGCCGGCGTTGTCGGGCAGTTCGGCGGCGCGCTTCGCGGCCTTCTCGGCGTGGCCGAAGCGGCCCTCGAACAGCGCCTTCAAGGCTTCGCGCAGGCCGCGGTTGGCCTCGCGCTCACGCTTGCGCAGGCGGTATTCGGCCACCCGCTCGGGCATGCCGAGGGTGGCGCGCACCGCCCGCGCCAGCAGGTACAGCACCAGGAACAGCAGCGCCGCCAGCACCACGAACAGGTTCAGCGACAGGTCGATCCGGTGCGGCGGGTAGAAGAACACCACGTTGCCGGGGTTGAAGCGGGCGGTCACGGCGATGCCGATCGCCGTCGCCATCAGGGCGACTAACCAGAGAAGCAGGCGCATCGTCAGCTCCTCACGGTTTCGATTTGTAGTTGCGCACGGCGTTCAGGCTCTCCGACAGGTCCGGCACCTCGATGGTGACGTTGTTGGCCTGGACTTGGCGCAGCAGCGCCAGCGCCGTCTGGGTCGAGCGCGCCTTGGTGTCGAAGTAGCGCGCCAGGGTCTGCTGGGCGCTGGTGAGGTCGTCGCGGAAGGTGCCTTCGTTGCGCGACAGCAGGGCCAGGCGCGCGTTCAGCAGGCGCAGCTTCAGGTTCTCGCGCACGAAATACGATTCGCCCGGCGACAACATCAGCGCGTCCGGCGTGTCCACGGTGCGCACCCGGATCAGCTGGCGCATGTCGTCCCACATCTCGCGGCTCCAGTTGCGCCAGGTGTCGGTCATGCGCCGGCCGAGCGACATGTCCGGCACCTGAGCCTCGGTCGCCGCCGGGGCCGCCCCGGCGCCCCCGCCCGGCTTGCCGGCTTTGGCGGGCACGCCGGCGCGCGCCGG
>NZ_JBKFGF010000013.1:0-44635 GCF_051233485.1 Massilia sp. LXY-6 | reverse complement strand
GGGCACGCCGGCGCGCGCCGGCGCGCTCGGCTCGGCCGGCTTTTCGTCGG
Organism: Massilia sp. LXY-6; assembly: GCF_051233485.1. Taxonomy (NCBI): domain Bacteria; kingdom Pseudomonadati; phylum Pseudomonadota; class Betaproteobacteria; order Burkholderiales; family Oxalobacteraceae; genus Massilia; species Massilia sp. LXY-6. The sequence continues at coordinate 44,585 of NZ_JBKFGF010000013.1, read as the reverse complement.
CCAGCAGCGGCAGGTTGTCGATCTGGCCGATGACGTTGTCCAGGCGCAGGGCGATGCCGGCCTGGTCGACCTGCGGCAGCGCCTTCAGCTTGTCGATGTCGCGCGCGATCGCGCGGCGGATCGTGATGAATTGCGGCTTGTCGGAACGCGACAGCGAACGGTCCGCGTTCTGCAGCGCGATCAGGGCGCCCTGCACGTTGCCGGCCAGCTGCAGCTGCTGGCTGGCGGTGGACAGCACCTGCTCGATCTCGGACAGCGCCCATTCGTCGCGGTTCTTCGAGATGTCCTGGTACATCTGCTCGAGCGCGGCCTGCTGGCTCTGCGATTCGGACTGGCGGCTTTCCAGCACCCCGACCTTGACCTGCAGCTCCTTGGCCGTCTCCTGGGTCTCGCGTAGCAGCTGGGCGGTTTCGGCATTCGACGCGTTGTCCTTCTGCAGCGTCTTCGCCACGTCCTCGCGCAGCTTGTTGAAGCGGGTGTGGGTCGACCAGGTCTGCAGCGCCAGCAGCACGGCCAGCGCGATGATCGCCACGTTCTGCGGCTTGTTCAGCAGCCCGCCCACGCGGGTCATTTCCGGCACGCGCGGCTCGCCCGGCGAAGGCGCCACGTAGGCTTCCGGCGGGACGACCTGGCCGCCCTTGCTCGATGGTTCAGGATTGTTGGGCAATTCGTTCATGCTTGTGATTGTAACGCGGCAATGAGCCGCTCGTCGCCGGAACCGCTCAGGATCAGCCGGGTGAAGCCGAGCGCGCGTGCGGTTTCATGGATGCGCGCATGCGGCACGATCAGGCGCTGCTGCCGCAGCTGATGCGCTAAATCCTGCGCTTCCAGCCGCTCCACCAGGGAGACCAGGCCGCGCAGCGCTTCCGAGCTCGTGATTATCCAGTCGTTCGGCCGGGCCAGCAAGCCGGCCAGCCGGGCGGCCAGTTCGGGGGTGAGTTCCGGCACCGCGCGGCGGTAGGCCGTCACCGTCTCGACCGCGACGCCGGCGCCGCGCAGCGCGTCCGGCATCAGTTCGCGCCCGCCGTCGCCGCGCACCACCAGCACCCGGCGCCCGGCGAGCCGGCCGAGGTCGAGCTCCTGCAGCAGGTGTTCGGAATCGCTGTGGGCCGGGTCGCGCGGGCAATGGATGCGGACCCGCCCATCCACGCCGTGCTTCGCCAGCGCCGCGCGGCTGCCCTCGCCCACCACGCCGATGTCGACGCCCTCGGGCCAGCGCACGATGTGGGCGAAGGCGGCGTCGATCGCATTCGGCGAGACGAACACCACCAGCGCGTACGCATCCAGGCCGGACAGCACGCGGCGCAGCTCGGCGCCCGCTGCGCTGTCGTGCGGCAGCAACGAAATCTCCAGCAGCGGCAGCAGCACCGGCGCGCGGCCGAGGGCGGCCACGGCGCGCGCCAGCGGCTCGGCCTGCTGGCGGGGTCGGGTGATGACGACCGCCGCGGTCATCAGGGCGCGGCCGACTCGGCCTTGCACTCGGCCAGGATGGCGTCGGCGTCCTGTTCGCGCAGGCGCGTCGACACCTGTTCGCCGAGCTGCTCCGGCAGGTTCGCCGGGCCGCTGCTTTCGGCGAAGGCGCTGCGGCGGCCGTCCGGGGTGGCCACCATGGCGCGCAGATGGAGTGTCGCGCCGTCGACGGTGGCGTGGGCCGCCAGCGGAATCTGGCAGCTGGCGCCGAACACGCGCGAGACCTTGCGCTCGGCGGCGACGGCGCGCGCGGTGTCGTCGTGGTTCAGCGGCGCCAGCAGCGCGCGCAGGTCGACGCCGTCGCTGCGCTGACCGGACACGATCTCGATCGCCATCGCGCCCTGGCCGGCGGCCGGCAGGCTTTCATCGGTTTCCAGGTAGGCGCGGATGCGGCGTTCCAGCCCCAGGCGCTTGAGGCCGGCGGCGGCCAGGATGATGGCGGCATAGTCGCCGCGGTCCAGCTTGCCCAGGCGGGTGTCGAGGTTGCCGCGCAGCGGCTTAATCGTCAGCTGCGGATAGCGCGCCGCCACCAGGGCCTGGCGCCGCAGGCTGCTGGTGCCGACCACGCTGCCGGGCGGCAGGCCGGCCAGGCTGGAATAGTCGTTGGAGACGAAGGCGTCGCGCGGGTCCTCGCGTTCCAGCACGGCGGCCAGTTCGAAGCCGTCCGGCAGTTCCATCGGCACGTCCTTGAGCGAGTGCACGGCGAGGTCGGCGCGCCCTTCCGCCATCGCGACTTCCAGCTCCTTCACGAACAGGCCCTTGCCGCCGACCTTGGACAAGCTGCGGTCGAGGATCTGGTCGCCGCGCGTGGTCATGCCGAGAATATCGATTTGGCAATGCGGATATAATGCCGCGAGCCGGTCGCGCACGTGCGTGGCCTGCCACATGGCCAGTCGGCTCTCGCGCGATGCGATAATGAGGCGAATTGGCCCGCGCTGAGTCGTGTCACTAGTGTTCAAAACAATTTCTTTCACTGTCGTTGTGCCTGGATCGGCCGGCGCCGGTAAGCGGCATGCCTGTAACCATAAATTCTAGCATGTTGCCCCTTGCAGAACCGTGGCAATCGCCATGGCAGAGTTGTACCTGTGTGCCCCATTGGGACTCCCGTTAATTCAACCTGTGCTCGAACATGAACCAAGCTGCAATTCCTGATCCCCACGCCGATCCGCAAGTCCCGGCCAACAACCCAGTCCAGGCCGGCGACAAGGACGCGCCGCTGAAAGAAGACATCCGCCTGCTCGGCCGCCTGCTCGGCGACGTCCTGCGCAACCAGGAGGGCGAGGCCGTGTTCGACGTGGTCGAGAACATCCGCCAGACCGCCGTGCGCTTCCGCCGCGAGGACGACCCGCAGGCCGCCGCAGAGCTCAGCACCCTGCTGAAGAAACTCACGCGCGAAGAATCCAACTCGGTGGTGCGCGCATTTTCCTACTTCTCGCACCTGGCCAACATCGCCGAGGACCAGCACCACGTGCGCCGCCGCCGCGCCCACCAGCTGGCCGGCTCGAAACCGCAGCCGTCGAGCGTGGCGTATGCGCTGGCGCGCCTGCAGGAGGCCGGCGTCGAGCGCGGGCAGATCGAGGAATTCCTGCGCGAAGCATTGATCTCGCCGGTGCTGACGGCCCACCCGACCGAGGTGCAGCGCAAGTCCATCCTGGACGCCGAACACGACATCGCCCGTCTGCTGGCCGAGCGCGACCTGCCGCTGACGCCGAAGGAGCGCGCGCACAACCAGATGCTGCTGCAGGCGCGCGTGGCGACGCTGTGGCAGACCCGCATGCTGCGCTACGAGAAGCTGACCGTGGCCGACGAGATCGAGAACGCCCTGTCCTACTACCGCACCACCTTCCTGCGCGAACTGCCGGCGCTGTACGACGACATCGAGGACGAGCTGCAGGCATCGCTGGACGGCGCGGTCTACCTGCAGATGGGCAGCTGGATCGGCGGCGACCGCGACGGCAACCCGAACGTCAACGCCGGCACCATGCAGCGCGCCCTGGTGCGCCACGCCACCACCATCTTCGACTTCTACCTCGACGAGGTGCACGCGCTGGGCGCCGAGCTGTCGACCTCGACCCTGCTGGTGCCGGCCAGCGCCGCGCTCGACGCCCTGGCGGCGGCCTCGCCCGACACCTCGCCGCACCGCAGCGACGAACCCTACCGGCGCGCCCTGATCGGCATCTACGCGCGCCTGGCCTCGACCGCGCGCGCGCTGGGCGCCACCAACCCGCTGCGCAAGGAAGTCGGCCATGCCGACGCCTACGCCAGCGCGGCCGAGTTCCAGGCCGAGCTGCAGGTGCTGGTCGATTCGCTGAACGCCCACCACGGCGCGATCCTGGTCAAGCCGCGCCTTAGCGGCCTGCTGCGCGCCGCCAGCCTCTTCGGCTTCCACCTGGCCTCGCTCGACATGCGCCAGAGCTCGGACGTCCACGAGCGCGTGCTGGCCGAACTGTTCGCGGCCGCCTCCGTCGAAGCCGACTACGCGAAGCTCGACGAAGCCGCCAAGGTCAAGCTGCTGCTGGCGGAAATCGCCCAGCCGCGCCTGCTGTACACGCCGTATGCGGCGTATTCGGACGAGACCAATTCCGAACTGCAGATCCTGCGTGCCGCGCGCGAGATCCGCCAGCGCTACGGCGCGCGCGCGATCCGCAACTACATCATCTCGCATACCGAAACCGTGTCCGACCTGCTCGAAGTGCTGCTGCTGCAGAAGGAGACCGGCCTGCTGCGCCCGCGCGAGCAAGCCTGCGAGGTGATGGTGATTCCGCTGTTCGAGACCATTCCCGACCTGCAGCGCGCCGGCGAAATCATGGCCGAGTGGATGGCGATCCCGGTGGTGAAGGCGCTGATCGAGCAGCAGGGCCGGCTGCAGGAAGTCATGCTGGGCTATTCGGACTCGAACAAGGACGGCGGCTTCCTGACCTCGAACTGGGAGCTGTACCAGGCCGAGCTGAAGCTGGTGGAGGTTTTCGCCGGCGCCGGCGTCAAGCTGCGCCTGTTCCACGGGCGCGGCGGCACGGTCGGCCGCGGCGGCGGCCCCAGCTACGATGCGATCCTGGCGCAGCCGCCGGGCACGGTGAACGGCCAGATCCGCCTGACCGAACAAGGCGAGATCATCTCGTCGAAGTTCTCGAACCCCGAGATCGGCCGCCGCAACCTCGAACTGCTGGTGGCGGCCACGCTGGAAGCGGGCCTGATGCCGCACGGCGAAGACCCGGCACAGGTCGCGCGCCTGGCCGGCTACGAACAGGTGATGACCGAACTGTCCGAACGCGCCTACAAGGCTTACCGCAATCTGGTGTACGAGACCCCGGGCTTCACGGACTACTTCTTCGCCGCCACCCCGATCGCCGAGATCGCCGAGCTGAACCTGGGGTCGCGCCCGGCCTCGCGCAAGTCGACCCGCCGCATCGAAGACCTGCGCGCGATCCCCTGGGGCTTCTCGTGGGGCCAATGCCGCCTGCTGCTGCCGGGCTGGTACGGCTTCGGCGCGGCGGTGTCGGGCTGGCTGGGCGAGGGAGACCGGGATGAACGCCTGGCGCTGCTGCAGGAGATGTCCAGGCAATGGCCGTTCTTCGCCACCCTGCTGTCGAACATGGACATGGTGCTGGCCAAGACCGACCTGCCGATCGCGCGCCGCTATGCCGAACTGGTGCCGGATGCCGAACTGCGCGAGCGCATCTTCAAGCGCATCGCGGCCGAGTACGCCGAAACCCTGCGCTGCCTGGAGCAGGTCACCGGCCATGCCGAACGCCTGGCCGCGAACCCGCTGCTGGCGCGCTCGATCCAGAACCGCTTCGCCTATCTGGATCCGCTGAACCACCTGCAGGTCGAACTGATCCAGCGGCACCGGGCGCTGTCGCAGGATCCGGCGCAGATCGATGTGCGGGTGCACCGGGGGATTCACTTGTCCATCAATGGTGTGGCGGCCGGCTTGCGCAATACCGGCTGATCAGCTCGTCCCCGCCGCCGCCGTCCCCGCCCGCGTGGGAACGGCGGCGGCCGGCCGACGGCCTCTGACTGGATGCTTTATTCGGTGACATGGATCATGAACACCGCCGGCAGATTCGTGGAGATTGAGGATCTGGTGACAGACCAATCGAACAGCCGGAGCCCAGCCATGAACGACCTCACTCCAAGCCGCAAATACGCCATCGCCGCCGTGTGCGGCATCTTTGCGGTGTCGCTCCTGTACCAGATCGTCAAAGGCTGGGATATCGTGGAATTCCTGCTGCGCGGCACCATCAGCACCGCCGGCGCATGCCTCCTGTGGCGCAGCGCCGGCATGGTGAGCCGCGGCTATGCCGGCTCGGGCGCAGGCCGCCGCTTGGCGCTGCATGGCCTATGCTGGGCCGTGGTGGCGGCCGTCCTGTTCCTCGGCTTCGGACTGAGCGGCTGAAAGCGCCCATCCCTCCTGCTCAGTCGGCTTTCTTGCCGGCATGGTCCGGGTAGGCGGCGTCGATCGCCTTGATGATCTGCCTGCTCTGGTCGATGTACATCTGGTAGCGCTCGTACAGCTGGGGGCTGGACTGCATCTGGCCCAGCAGGCGCTTGCTCTTCGGCGACGTCATCCAGCGGAAATGCGACAGCTCGTCGTCGGCTTCCAGCTTGTCGTCACGGTAGTCGCGCAGCTTGCGCTGGCGGGTCTGCCATCCCTCTTCCGAGGTCTGGATCTGCGGCAGGAGCATCTGGTACAAGGCCAGGATCGAAGCCAGCAGCTTCTCGTCTTCGATATTCGTCAGCTTGCCACTCATCAGGAAGCCGTCGTAGCGGCTCCTGGCCGGGATATAGAACCCGTTCGCCTTGAACATATCATACGCGGCCTTGAATTTGTTCCAGTCCGGCTGCTTGCCGGGGTCGAGGCTGGCCAGGTAGGCATAGTTCGCATGGCAGATTGCAAGATGGCAATTTATTGGCGGCGCCGGCTTACCTGCGCAGCGACAGGCCGAACGTCAGGCTCAGGTCCGGCGTGCGGCGGTTCAGGCCATGCATCAGCGCGGCATCGACCTGAATATTCTTGCTCACCAGATAAGTCAGGCCGGCGTCGAAGACGGCTTGGGTGCCGCCGTGCGCGGCGCGCGCGATCTGGGGCGCGGCCAGCTCGGCGAAGCCATGCAGGCGCTCGTTGAAGGCCTTGTCCAGTTCCACCGCCAGCACCCCGTAGCCGTAGCGGGCGCCCCGCTCGTCGCTGTCGATGCCCAGGCCCGGCATCACGCTCAGCGAATACGCGTTTGCCAGCTCCCAGTCGGCGGCCAGGCGCAGCGAAGGGCGCAGGCCGCGTCCGCGCAGTTCCCGGCTCCCGCTCGGCAGGTCGGCATGCAGCAGTACGCCCAGCGAAGGCCGGCCCGCTTGTCCTTCGCGCTGGTCGGCCAGATGCCATTTCACGCCCAGCGAGGTGTCGGCGTAGCCGGCCGTGACCGTGTGCAGGCCGCTGGCGGGATCGGCATCGTGGATGATGGTGCGGCCATCGGTCTCGATGCGCAGCTCGGCGCGCTCCCCCAGTCCGATGCGCAGCAGGGTCGGCGTCGTCAGCGTGCGCTCGTGCACGGTCTCGTCGCGCTGGCGCTCCCACTGGAGTCCGGTCTCGAGCTGGAAGCGGCCCTTGCCGACGACCTGGCTGGATTCGGCGACGCTGGGACGGTCGGAGGAAATGGCATCGTCCTCGGCGGCGCCGGCGGTGCCGGAATATGCCAGGCAGAGCGCGGCGAGCAAGAGTGGAAGCGGGGCGGCGTGGGTCATCTGGGAAACGGATCGGTGATCGGAACCGACAGTATCCATGAGCGGCGCGGCCGATGCCAATACAGTTAAAAAAACTCCCCGGCCGTTGCCGGCCCGGGGAGTTTCTGGTTGAAGGCAGCGCCGAGGCTTACTGGTTCTGCAGGAAGGTCTTCAGCTTGTCCGAACGCGAGGGCTGGCGCAGCTTGCTCATCGCCTTGGCTTCGATCTGGCGGATACGCTCGCGGGTCACGTCGAACTGCTTGCCCACTTCTTCCAGCGTGTGGTCGTTCGACATCTCGACGCCGTAGCGCATGCGCAGCACCTTGGCTTCGCGCGGGGTCAGCGAGTCCAGCACTTCCTTGATCACGCCGCGCATCGAGGCGTGCATCGCGGCTTCCAGCGGCGCCAGGGTCGCGTTGTCCTCGATGAAGTCGCCCAGCTGCGAATCGCCGTCCTCGCCCATCGGGGTTTCCATCGAAATCGGCTCTTTCGCGATCTTCATGATCTCGCGCACCTTCGATTCCGGCATCTCCATCTTGGCCGCCAGGGTCGCCATGTCCGGCTCGGTGCCGGTTTCCTGCATGATCTGGCGCGAGATGCGGTTCATCTTGTTGATCGTCTCGATCATGTGCACCGGCACTCGGATGGTGCGGGCCATGTCGGCGATCGAACGCGTGATCGCCTGGCGGATCCACCAGGTCGCATACGTCGAGAATTTATAGCCGCGGCGGTATTCGAACTTGTCGACCGCCTTCAGCAGGCCGATGTTGCCTTCCTGGATCAGGTCGAGGAACTGCAGGCCGCGGTTGATGTATTTTTTCGCGATCGAGATCACCAGACGCAGGTTGGCAACCGTCATTTCGCGCTTCGCGGTGCGGGCGCGCTTTTCGCCGGCCGCCATCTGCTTGTTGATCTTGCGCAGGTCGGCCAGCGGCAGTGCCACGCGCGCCTGCAGGTCGATCATGCGGCGCTGCAGTTCCATGATCGCCGGCGCATTCCGCGACAGCACCGCGCTGTACGGATACGCGCAGTCGACTTCGCGCTGGACCCATTCCAGGTCCGTCTCGTTGCCCGGGAAGACCTTGATGAAGTGGGCGCGCGGCATGCCGCAGCGGTTCACGCAGATGTCCAGCACGGCGCGCTCGATCGAACGAACCTCGTCCATCTGGCCGCGCAGGGTGTCGCACAGCTTTTCGACGATCTTGGCGGTGAAACGGATGCCCAGCAGTTCGGTCGAGATCACGTCCTGGGCCGCGATGTACTGCAGCGAACCATAGCCGTGGGTCTTGAAGGCGTGGCCCATCTTGTCGAACTGCTTCTCGATGACGGCGAACTTGTCCAGCGCGGTCTTCTTCAGCGCGGCCAGCTGCTCGGCCGAGTAGCCGGCGGCGCCGCTGGCGCTCGAACCGCCCTCTTCTTCCTCATCCTCGATCTCTTCTTCTTCATCCTCGTCGTCCGAGGATGCGGCGACCGGGGCCGCCGGGGCGCCTTCGTCCGGGGCCATCAGGCCGTCGACCACGTCGTCGATCTTCAGCTCGTCGCTGGCGATCTTGTGCGACAGGGCGATGATTTCCGAGATGGTCACCGGGCAGGCCGAAATCGCCTGCACCATGTCTTTCAAGCCTTCCTCGATGCGCTTGGCGATCGCGATCTCGCCTTCGCGGGTCAGCAGCGACACCGCGCCCATCTCGCGCATGTACATGCGGACCGGGTCGGTGGTGCGGCCGAAGTCCGAGTCGACGGTCGACAGCGCGGTCGCGGCGGCGGCCTCGACTTCGTCTTCGCTGGTCGGGGTCACGACGGCGTCCGACAGCAGCATCATTTCCGCTTCCGGGGCGCGCTCGTAGACCGCGATGCCCATGTCGTTGAAGGTCGCGATGATGCCTTCGATCGCTTCCGGATCGATGATGTTTTCCGGCAGGTGGTCGTTGATCTCCGCATGGGTCAGGTAGCCGCGCTCCTTGCCCATGTTGATCAGGTTCCTCAGCTGCTGGCGGCGCTTTTCCAGTTCCTCGCCCGAGAAGCCCTGCTCGGCGCCGATGATGGCGGGGATGCCCTTGGCTTTGCGCTCGCGCAGCTTCGAGGCCGCCTTCATTTCGGCGCGCTCGACCGCGTTCAGCGCGGCGATCTCGTCGTTCTCCGGCACGAATTCGCTCGGCTTGCGGCCGCGGCGGCCCGGTACCTTCACCTGCGGCAGCAAGTAGCCCGAGGTGTCGATCGCAGCCAGCGCGGCGGCGTCGGTGGTGGTGCTGACGCTGCCGGTGCCGGGGACGGCCGGCGCGGCGCCGGACATGAGGGCGTCGACGCGGCGGGTGCGGGCAGTACGCACCACGCGCGGCGCCGAGGCTTCCTCGGCGGCCGCCGGTGCCGGGGCGGCGATCGGAGCCGCTTCGGCTTCGGCGTCGACGGCGGCTTTCAGAGCCGCCAGCTTCGAGGTACGCTTGCGTACGATCACCGGCGCGGCCGCCGGTGCGGTCGGGGTCGGGATCGCATCGGCTTCATCGGCTTCGTCAGCGGCGACGGCTGCGACCGGGGCCAGCACCGGGGCGGCGTCGTGAATGGCTTCGACGATGGCCTCGGCGGCGGCTTCGCCCGCAGCGGCGGCCTGGTCGAACTGCTCGGGCTGGAGTTGCGCTGCCTGCTCCTGCACGGCCTCGGCGGGCGCCGTGGCGGCCGCACTCTGCTCGGCCTGTGCCGCTTTCAGGGATGCCAGGCGGGAACGCGTCTTAACCACCGTCACCTTGGCCGCCGGAACGCCGGCCGCCACTTCCGTTTCGAGGAAGTAGGAGGTCGCGGTTTTCGGCACCGACAGCTGCGCCGTGGTCTTGGCCGGCGTTTTCTTCGCTGTCAGTGTCAATGTCTTGGCGGTGTTTTTCATGATGAACATTCTCCAGTCGAGGCGAGGGGCGCGCCTGCGAAGTCAATAAGCCACCTGGTCCGCTTGCGGACCCTCTGGCAAGGAATAACGGGATGGCCCTAACTAAGGGCGGATGGTCCGGAAATCAAGCACTGGCGACCGCGCTCGCCGGCCGGCGTTGGTGGCTGCCTGGAAAGGCGGCATCGAAACGCGCGGACGGATGGCAAGGACAAGTCGGAATGTGGTTGAAATCGCGGATTAGCATGTCGGAACGAAAAAAAGCCCGTCAAGTAACGGGCTTGAGCTATTTTCCCAAGGGAGAAATAGAGGAGACAGGCAGATTATGCACCACGGAAAGATTTAGCGATAATTGAAATATCCGATAATGGATATAAGAATTTCGCATACTAGTCAGTCCTTCGTGGTCCCGTCATCCGACCCCCTGGCCGGTCTGCGTCGGCGCAAGCCCTACGCAAGGAAAGGGGCGGATCATACACGATTTCTTGCTGCAGCGCCCACTGACCACGAAGGAAATCACGGTCGCGAGGCAGCGACGACGAACCCTTACACAGCTCAGCGTCACATGTGCCGTCTTGCATGCTATCCTTCCGCTTCCTGTTCTTACCATGAAGTCAATGAATACGATTAGTCCTGTCGCCGCATCCCCCGAGGCCACCGAAAACACCGCCGCCAACCTTACGCCGGAAACCACGGCCACCCCGGGCGGCGAACATGTCGAGCCGGCCGCTGCCGTTGCCAATGAGGCCGCCGTCGCACCGGAGGCAGAGGCTCCGGCCGGCGCGCCGGCCGCCGACTCGCCGCGCGCGCTGCTCAAGCAGCTGCAGCAACAGTTCGCGGCCTTCCGCAACTGCCTGCCGCTCGAGATCGGAATCGACAAGCAATTGCTGTCGCGCATGCCCGGCCTGAACCGCAAGCTGATGCGCGCCGCACTCGGCATCCACACCGGCTCGATGCGCTACCTGCGCGCGATGGAAAAAGCCACCGTGCGCTACGACCTGGACGGCAAGGCGGGCGCCGAGGTGACCGATACCCATCGCCAGCACGCCAAGGAATTGCTGCAGCAGCGCTTCAAGAAGGAAGCCGAGCGCAAGAAAGCCGAGCGCGACGCCGCGGCCCAGCTCGAAGCCGACCGCAAGCGCCAGGAAAAGCTGGAGCAGCTCGCATCGAAGTTTTCGCGCAAATGAGCAGCCGTTACTGATCATATGAGCGAAACCGCACCGGTCGCCGAGGAGACGCTGCCGCCCTACCAGGGCATTCCGCTGTCCGAGGTACGCCTGGTGCGCTCCCGCGAGGATGCCGAAGGCGCGCTCGCTGCCCTGCTGGGCGCGGACAGCATCGGCTTCGACACCGAATCGAAGCCGACCTTCCAGAAAGGCGAGGTATCGACCGGGCCCCACCTGGTGCAGCTCGCCACCGACAGCCACGCCTACCTGTTCCAGGTCGGCGCCGGTGCGGCCCCGTCTCCGGGCGCGGCGCACCTGGTCGAGGTGCTGCGCGCGGTGCTGGAGTCGCCGGCGATCCTGAAGGTCGGATTCGGCCTCGGCGACGACCTGCGCCGCCTGCGCGCCAAGCTCGGCATCGAGACCCGCAATGTGATCGACCTCGCCACCGCCCTGCGCGATGTCCAGAAGCGCGAGCGCAACGCCTGGGGCGCGAAGACCGCGGTCGAGCGCTTCTTCGGGCGCCGCCTGCAGAAGTCGCGCCGCATCACCACCACCAACTGGGCGCTGCCGCGCCTGTCCGAACAGCAGATCCAGTACGCGGCCGACGATGCCCACGTCGCCCTGCGCATCTACCGCCACTGGCGCGAACACTTCCCGGCGGCCGCCACGAGCGCCGCCGCCAACGCCGCCCGGCTCGCCGCGCGCACCGCCGCCCAGGCCCAGGCTTCGACCTGATCCGCCCGGCGGATCCGCCGCGGCCTATAATCGCGGCATGAAGTTTCCGTTCCCGCCCCCACTCCTGCTCCTGCTGCTCCCGCTGTCGATCCTGCAAGGCTGCGCCCCTTCCGGCACCGATGCCGCCACCGGTGAGCGCGCGTTCAAGCAATGCGCTTCCTGCCACCAGGTCGGCCTCAACGCCCATGGCGGCTTCGGGCCGCAGCTGAACGGCCTGTTCGGCCGCCGCGCCGGCTCCACGCCGGATTTCGCGTATTCGGATGCGATGAAAGCCTCCGGCATCGTCTGGGACGAGCGCACCCTGCCGGCCTTCCTGCGCGATCCCGGCAAGCTGGTGCCCGGCACCAAGATGCGCTTCTGGGGCATCGGCGACGACAACGAGATCGCGGCCCTGCTGGCCTACCTGCGCACTTTCCAGCGCCCGGACCAGGCCGGCACTGCGGAAGGCCCGGCGCCGCGCTGAATCTTGCCTGAATAAAAATATTGCCGGCAAGTTAAACCAACAAGGTATGATGCCGGGATCACGCACGAGCAGTCCCTCATCGACAGGAATCCATCATGCGAGGCATCTTCCGTTCCCTGGCCCTGGTTTGCGGCTGGGCATGGCTGGCCGGCGCCGCGGCCCAGCCGCAGGAGCAGCAAGACCGGCAAATGCGCGTCCCCGGCAGCCTGGCCCAGCGCCTGGCCGCCTGCACCTCCTGCCACGGCAGCGCGTCCGCACCGTCGGCCGCAGCCGGGTCCGGCGGCCAGCGCCAGTACTTCCCGCGCATCGCCGGCAAGCCGGCAGGCTATCTCTACAACCAGCTGATCAATTTCCGTGAAGGCCGGCGCCAGTATCCGCTGATGACCTGGATGGTTCAGCATATGTCGGACGACTACCTGCACGAGATCGCCGATTACTTCTCGCGCGAGCACCTGCCGGTCCCCGTGCTGGACCGCAGCAGCCTGCCCGCCGCCGAGCTGGAGCGCGGGCGCCAGCTGGTGACGCGCGGCGACGCCGCCTTGAAAGTGCCGGCATGCATCGCCTGCCACGGCGAGCGCCTGAGCGGCGCGCTGCCGGCCACCCCCGGCCTGGTGGGCCTGCCGCGCGACTACATCAACGCCCAGTTCGGCGCCTGGCGCAACGGCAGCCGCCATGCCCTCGCCCCCGACTGCATGGGCACGATCGCCTCGCGCCTGAGCCTGGCCGACGTATCGGCGATCTCGGCCTGGCTGGCTGGCGAGCCGCTGCCGGCGGACGCCACCCCGGCCCGGGCCGTCGCGCGGCCCCTGCCGCTGGCCTGCGGCAGCGCCCCGGAGGGGCAACCATGAAACGTCCTGTGCTGATCGCGCTCGGCGCCCTGCTCGTCCTCGCGCTGGCCGCCGTGCTGGCCTGGCCGCGCGCCGAATTCATTCCTTCCCGCTCGCCGCAGGCCTGGGCGCCGACCGCGGCCAACATCGCGCGCGGCGCCTACCTGGCGCGCGCCGGCGACTGCGCCGCCTGCCATACCGCGCGCGGCGGCGCCGCCTACGCCGGCGGACGCGCAGTCGACACGCCATTCGGGCAGGTGATGGCGCCCAACATCACGCCCGACGTCGAGACCGGCATCGGTGCCTGGAACGCCGACGACTTCTGGAATGCCCTGCACAACGGCATCGGCAGCAAGGGACGCCTGCTCTACCAGGCCTTCCCCTACCCGAACTACACGAAGGTGACGCGCGACGATGCCGACGCCCTGTTCGCCTACCTGCGCAGCCTGACGCCGGCGCACCAACCCAGGCGCCCGCACGCGCTGCGCTTCCCCTACGACAGCCAGGCGGCGCTGGCAGCCTGGCGCCTGCTGTATTTCAAGCCTGGCGTCCACAGCGCGGAGCCGGGCCGCGGCGCGGAGTGGAACCGCGGCGCCTACCTGGTCGGGGGCCTCGGCCACTGCAGCGCCTGCCACAGCCCGCGCAATGGCCTGGGCGCCAGCGGCGAGGGATTGCGCGGTGGCCTGATCCCGGTGCTGGGCTGGTACGCGCCCGCGCTCGGCTCCACCGATCCCGACCTCGCGCAGCTGCTGCGCACCGGCGTGTCGCCGCGCGGCGCCGTGTTCGGGCCGATGGCGGAAGTGGTCGGGCGCAGCCTGCAGCACCTGTCCGAGGCCGACCTCGGCGCGATGTCGGCCTATCTGGCCTCGCTGCCGCAGGAAAAACGGCAACACGAACCGGCCGCCGTCCCGCCCGAAGCGCTGATGAAGCTCGGAGAAAAGCTCTACGGCCAGCACTGCGCGGACTGCCACGGCAAGGATGGCCGCGGCGCCAGCGCCGAGGATGGCGGCCCGGCGTATCCGCCGCTGGCCGGCAACCGCACGCTGGCGATGGAAGAACCGGTCAACGCGATCCGTATCGTGCTCAACGGCGGCTTTGCCCCGGCCACCGCCGGCAATCCGCGTCCCTACGGCATGCCGCCCTACAGCCCGGTGCTGAGCGACGCCGAGGTGGCGGCGGTGCTGAGCTATGCGCGCGCCAGCTGGGGCAACGCGGCGCCCATGGTGACGCCGGTGGAGGTCAACCGCTACCGCGCGGTGCCGCTGGATTGAGCTTGGCGCGGCTGCAATGGCGTCTCGGGCCAGGCATTTGCCCTGCCGGAACCGGGCGCGCTGTCGCTGATGGGCCTGGCGATGATCGGCATGGGCGCTGCACTGCGCCGCCGTTCGCGCAATTAATCCAGCAGCTACGGCGCGCAAGAAATTGCGCGCCAAAAGCAAATCGCCGGTACATGCCGGCGATTTTTTTTTCCTGCAGCACCCGGCTGCCGGATTTCCTTACACCATCTCCGCAAAACCGATCCGGTCGGTGGTCGCCGCGCGCGCATCGTCGACGCCGACCTTGTGCGAGGCCAGCAGCCCTTCCAGCACGCTGTTCATCGTGTGGCAGCCGGGTGCGCGGCCGGCGTTCATGTGGGCGCGGATGGCGCCCAGGTCGCCCTGCTCGATCATGCCGGCCACCGCCGGGCTGATGCTCAGGCATTCGGTCGCGAGGTGGTAGCGGTTGCCCTGCTTGGACGGCAGCAGCGCCTGGCACAGCACGCCGCGCAGGGCGTGCGCCAGGGCCTGGCCCTGGGCGTCCGAATTGCCCAGCAGGCGCAGCATCTTCTGCAGGCCCAGCTCGGTCGAGCGCGCGTGCAGGGTCGCCAGCACCAGCGGCCCGGATTCGGCCAGCGCCAGCGCTTCCTGGGCGGTCTGGGCGTCGCGGATCTCGCCGATCACGATCACGTCCGGACGCTCGCGCAGCGCGTCCAGCGCGCCGAGGTAATAGCTGTCGACGTCGCCGTCCACGCCCACTTCGCGCTGCGTGATGATGCATTTGCGCTGCGGGATCAGGGTCTCGACCGGGTCTTCGATGGTGATGATGTGGCCCGAGCGCTGCCGGTTGATCTCGTCGAGGATCGAGGCGATGGTGGTCGACTTGCCCTGGCAGGTGTCGCCGATGATCAGCACCAGGCCGCTGGTCATGCGCGCGAATTCCTGCTCGTCCGGATGCAGGCCCAGCTCGGCCAGCGCCAGCGGCTCCTTCGGGAAGCGCCGGATCACGCAGCCCAGGCGCTTCTTGCCCTGGAAGCTGAAGCAGTTGGCGCGAATGCGCGCCGTGTGCAGGTCGATCGAGCGGTCGAACGCGCGTTCCTGGATGCGCTCGGCCCAGTTCGGCTCGATGACGTCGAAGAACTCTTCCAGCTCCTCCTTCGTGATCGGCGAATCGGTGACCGCCACCAGGCCCTTCGGCTGGCGCAACGTCAGCGGACTGTTTTGGTGAATGATGATGTCCGAAAACACCAGCTTCGAGTTCAGCAGGTGCAGGATCTGCTCGACCAGGGTACCGAACACCGGATGGTCTTCGTTTTCGATATACGACAGGGTGGGAATCTGCGAGGACTGGTGGTATTCCATCGGGCGATCGATGATAAAAGTGGAAACTGCGATGCATTAATTATAAAACCTGCAGCGTCCAAAAGTTCCACTCGGAAAGAGATTTTTTCGTGTTAAAAACTTACAACATCTCAGCGTTCGAGCGCCTGCGCGATGCGGTCGCCGAACAGGGCCAGTGCCACGCCGGCGATCATGAGCGCGGCGCCGGCCAGGCGCACCACCGAGACCTTGCGCATGGCGACATTGACCAGGCCGAAATGGTCGATCGCCATCGAAGTGATCAACTGGCCGGCGATCACCAGCACGACCAAGTTGAGCAGGCCGATGCGCGGCACCAGCAACACGGTGCAGAAGATGAAGGCAGCACCGAGGAAACCGCCGGAAAACTTCCACAGCGGCTGCTGCGCCAAGGCTGCCAGCGCGTCGGGCAGGCCGCCGCGGATGCACGCCACCACGGCCAGCGCCGCGCTGCCGCACAGGAAGGAGACCAGGGCAGCCACCACCGAGTTGGCGCCGACCGCGGCCGCCATCTGGCTGTTGATGGCGGCCTGGAAGGAGACGGCGATGCCGGCGCCGAAAGCGATGAAGAACAGCAGCAGATTCATGAAGCGGGAAGGACGGAAAAAAGCCGACGATTGTAGCGAAAACGGCTGGGCTTGCGAAGGCAGTGCGCCGCCCGCGCGATGGCGGCGGCATGAAACGCCACGGTTTGCTCCCGGAATTCGCATCCTGGCATGCCGGCGATGCAATCCATCGCAAACCGCCGGCACCCCCCGGCCGGCTTGCTTAAGATGCTTCCATCGATCACCGACAACAAGAACCGAGGAGGACACACCATGACCACCACGAACCCGAGGTCGCCGAACCAGCGCCGCCGCCTGCTGGCCGCCTGCGCCCTCGCCTTCGCCGCCGGCGCCATGACGGCGCCGGCCCTGGCCGCCGACTGGAGCGTCGGCCGCAACGAACAGGTGCAGGGCAACGGCAACATCAAGCGCCAGGCGCGCGAGGTCGGCCACTTCAACGGGCTGGCATTTTCCCTGCCGGGCCAGGTCGAGATCCGCAGCGGCAACAGCGAAGGACTCAGCATCGAGACCGACGATAACCTGCTGCCGCTGATCGAGACCGTGGTCGAGGACGGCACGCTGAAGATCCGCAACAAGAACAAGGTCAACATCCAGACCCGCCACCTGAAGATCGTGGTGCAGGCGCGCGAGCTGGACCGCCTGGCGCTGGCCGGCTCCGGCAACATCGATGCCGACCGCGTCACCGGCACGCGCGTGAAGTTCGACGTCGGCGGTTCCGGCAGCATCAAGGTGCGCAAGGCCGAGGGCGAGTCGATCAGCGTGAACCTGGGCGGCAGCGGCGACCTGAAGGTGGATGAAGGCAGGGCGCGCAGCCTGTCGGCCTCGATCGGCGGCTCCGGCACCGTCGACATGGCGCGCGTGCGCCTGGAGAATGCCAGCGTGACGGTGGCCGGTTCGGGCGACGCGACCCTGTGGGTGCGCGACAGCCTGAGCATGACGATCGCCGGCTCCGGCGACGTCAGTTACTACGGCGACCCGCAGGTCAGCAAGGCGGTGGTCGGCTCCGGCAACGCACGCCGCCTGGGCGCCGCGCCACGCTGATCGCCTACGCCTTAATGCGCGGCCGGTGCCTTGTAGGTCAGCGGCTTGACCGGCGCCGACACCGCGACGGTCTCGCGCTTGCCGGCGCCATCCAGCACGACGAGCGTCAGCGGCACCTGCTCGCCTTCCTTGAGCTGGCGTTTCAGGTCGAACAGCATGAGGTGATAGCCACCCGAGGCCAGGTTCACGGTCTGGCCCGCCGGCAGCTCGATCGAATCGACCGCGCGCATGCGCATGGTCTGGCCTTCCATCGCCATCTGGTGCAGCTCGACCCGGCCCGCGACCGGGGTCTTCACCTCGACCAGCCTGGCCGGCTTTGCGGATGTCAGCTGCATGAAGGCGCCGCCCACCTTCTGCTGGGGCACGGTGGCGCGGACCCACGGGTCGCTGACGCTGACCTGGGCCGCGGCCAAGGACGGCAGAGAAACGAGGCCGGCGAGCGCCAGCGCGAGAAGACGATGGTTCATGGTTTTACCTGTTCGATGAGCAGGAACGCTCAGTAAGACCGTTCCGCCAGCAGTATATCCCGCTCGACCTGCACCGTGTCGGCACCGTCGGTCAGCCAGACCTGGCCGTCCTGGATCGTGCACTGCAGCTGCATATTGCGCTTGGCCATGCGCTCGAGGGCGGAACTGGTCTCCGCCGGGATGTTCACGACCGTGATGTTGCGGGCACGGTCGATCTGCTTGGCGATCTGCTTGAACCAGATGTTGCTGACGGCGCTGTAGCTGTAGACGACCACGTGCTCGGCACGCCCGCTGGCCTTCATCAGGCGGCGCTCGTCGGGCTGGCCGACCTCGATCCAGGTGTCGATGGCGCCGGTGAGGTCCTTCAGCCACAGGGCCGGTTCCTCGACGTCGAACAGGTCCTTGCCGAACGCCAGCGCCTCGTCGGCGTGCAGGGCGAAGGCGAGCAGGCGGATCATCACCCGCTCGTCGGTTTCCGAAGGATGGCGCGCGATGGTGAGCGCGTGCTCCTGGTAGTAATTGCGGTCCATGTCCGCAATGCTCAGCTCTGCCTTGTAGATCGTTGCTTTCAGGGCCATCTGGTTCTTCTATCTTTCTGATTTTCCGATGCAATCAGCTGAACACGACGGTCTTGTCGCCATTCAGCAGGATGCGGTGTTCCACGAACCACTTGACCGCGCGCGCCAGCACCACGCTTTCGACGTCGCGCCCGATCGCCGTCAGCGCCTCGACGCTCATCGCGTGGTCGACCCGTTCGACGTCCTGCTCGATGATCGGCCCTTCGTCCAGGTCGCCCGTGACGAAGTGGGCGGTGGCGCCGATCAGCTTGACGCCGCGCCGGTGTGCCTGGGCATACGGGCGCGCTCCCTTGAAGCTGGGCAGGAAGGAATGGTGGATGTTGATCGCCCTGCCCTTCAATGCCTCGCACAGCCCCGGCGTCAGGATCTGCATGTAGCGCGCCAGCACGACCAGGTCGATCTGGTGCCGGTCCAGCAGCTCGACGATGCGGCTTTCCTGCGCCAGCTTGTCGGATTCGCTGGCGCCGGCCTCGAGCGGCAAGTGGTGAAAGGGGATATTGTAACTGGCCGCGAGCTGGTAGAACTCCATGTGGTTCGAAACGATGGCCGAAATCTCGACCGGCAGCAGCCCGCTGCGGTAGCGGAACAGCAGGTCGTTCAGGCAGTGGCCGATCTTCGAGACCATGATCAGCACGCGCGGCTTGCGCGCGGCGTCGTGCAGCTGGCCCGACGCGCCCAGGTGGGCACAGAGGGCGTCGAAGCCGGCGCGCAGGGTGGCGTCCGCGACGTTCGGTTCTTCCAGCGCAAAGTGGATGCGCATGAAGAACAGCTTCGATTCCGGATCGCCGAACTGGTCGGAATCGATGATGTTGCAGCCGTGCTCGGCCAGGAAGCCGGACACGCGCAGGACGATGCCGCGCTGGTCCAGGCAGGACAGGGTCAGGATGTATTCTGGGTGCGTCATGGGAGCGGTCGATGGTGATGAATGGATGAGGATGCTCCGGCATTGTCGCATGGCTTGCGGAATTGCTCACTCACCGTCGGATCGAGCTATAGTTGGCAAGTCCCCATCTCATAAAGGAAGGCCATGTCCACCCAGACCAACCAGCAAGTCCGCCTCGCCTCCCGTCCCGTCGGCCTGCCGACCAGCGACAACTGGCAACTCGTCGAAGAGCCCCTGGCGCCGCTTGAAGAAGGCCAGGTCCGCGTCAAGGTGCTGTACCTGTCGCTCGACCCGGCCATGCGCGGCTGGATGAACGAAGGGAAATCGTATATCCGCCCGGTGGCGATCGGCGAGACGATGCGCGCCGGCGCGGTCGGCAGGGTGGTGGAGTCGCGCTCCGGGCGCTTCGCCGTGGGCGAGCACGTCAGTGGCGCGTTCGGCGTACAGCGCTTCTGGACCGGAGCGGCCGATGACCAGGGCAATCCACTGGTGAAGATCGACCCCGCGCTGGCATCCCTGCCCGCCTGGCTGAACGTGCTGGGCATGCCGGGCATGACCGCGTACTTCGGCCTGCTCGAAGTCGGCCAGCCGAAGGCCGGCGAGACGGTGGTGGTGTCGGCAGCCGCCGGCGCGGTCGGAATGACGGTCGGCCAGGTCGCCAAGCACCTGGGCTGCCGCGTGGTGGGCATCGCCGGCGGTGCCGACAAGTGTCGCTTCGTGGTCGAGCAGCTCGGCTTCGACGCCTGCATCGACTACAAGGAAGGGCAAGTCGCCCAGGGGCTGAAGCAGCACTGCCCGAACGGGGTCGACGTCTATTTCGACAACGTCGGCGGCGAGATCCTTGACACCGTCCTCACCCGGATTAACATGAAAGCGCGCATCGTGATCTGCGGCGCGATCTCGCAGTACAACAACACGGCGCCGGTCCGGGGGCCGGCCAACTATCTGTCGCTGCTGGTGAACCGGGCGCGCATGGAGGGTATGGTCGTGTTCGATTTCGCGCCACGCTATCCGGAAGCCGTGGCCAGATTGGCGCAGTGGCTGCGGGAGGGCAGCTTCAAGAGTCGCGAGCACGTGGTCGAGGGCCTGGAGAACTTTCCCGCCGCCCTGTTGATGCTGTTCGAAGGGAAGAACTTCGGCAAGCTGGTGCTGAAGATCGCCGACGCCTGATCCGCGCGCCACCGGCGCAGCGGGCCGATGTGATCTCGCCGCCGTCAGCAGGAACTATTGTCTCCTCCGCCTCTCTAATCGCACGAGCGCATCCATGGACGCTCTCGGGTTAGATTCTTCACCGACAGGCACAAGGAGATCGATATGGCGACAAGCAAGGAAGGCGGCAAGAGCGCGAGCTCGGGCGGCAACGAGCAGAAAAGCCAGCCTGCCAAGCGCGGTTTCGCTGCGATGGACCAGAACCAGCAGCGTCAAATCGCCAGCAAGGGCGGCCAGGCCGCCCATCAGAAAGGAACGGCGCACGAATTCGATTCGGAGGAAGCGCGCCGTGCCGGCCAGAAAGGCGGGGAAGTGGTCAGCCGCAACCGCGCCCACATGGCCGACATTGGCCGCAAAGGCGGGGAAAGCCGGCAATCGGCCAACCGCGCCGCGGCAGCCGCCAAGGGGGGCAACCGCCAGGGCGGCAAAACGGAATAAGATAAGGAAAGCGGCATCGCCAGGCTCCTTACCTGACCAGGGATGATTTCATTGGCCGCATCGCGTTCCCGGGCGCGGCCATTCCCTTCACCGGCGGTATTGCGCCGGCCCCACCACCCGTTGCGCACTCTGCCGGGCTTTATCCTGTGCTAGAGTGCGCATCACATGTCCAACCCGAACCACCTCAAATACCTGAGCGCCTATCCGGCCCACCTGCTCGACCAGGTGCGCCGCCTGATCGACGGCGGCAAGCTGGCCGATCACCTGCGCAGCCGCTACCCGCAGGCCCACGCGGTCCGCACCGACAAGGCCCTGTACACCTACGTGCAGGACTTGAAAGATGACTACCTGCGCAACGCCGAACCGGTCGCCAAGGTCGGCTTCGACAGCAAGATCGGCATCGTCCAGCAAGCCCTCGGCCTGCACACCGCCATCTCGCGCGTACAGGGCAGCAAGCTGAAGGCCAAACACGAGATCCGCATCGGCACCGTGTTCCGCGACGCCCCGCCGGAATTCCTGCGCATGATCGTCGTGCACGAACTCGCCCACCTGAAGGAAAAGCAGCACGACAAGGCCTTCTACAAGCTGTGCTGCTGGATGGAGCCGGACTACCACCAGTTCGAGTTCGACCTGCGCCTCTACCTCACCCAGCTGGAGCTGGGCGGTGAGCGGCTGTGGGGCTGATAGCGAACAGTCAAGGCGTCCACGCAACAGTCACCACAAGAGTATCCACATGGAAATAGTTTCTATGCGGAACGCATGGTAGGATGTGCTCATCGGTTGCCCCCGCCCCCGGCACCGAGTATGTTTCCGGCCCTTACCCTGCCGTTCTCCGCCTGGACTACTGGAGTGGCCATGCACCATCCCATCCCCTCTTCCGAACACACCCGCATCAAAGCCCTCGACTCGCTGGACGTCCTCGACACGCCCGCGGAACAACGTTTCGACCGCTTCACGCGCCTGGCCGCGATGACCTTCGGGGTCCCGGTCGCGCTGGTATCGCTGGTCGACGAACACCGCCAGTGGTTCAAGTCGCGCTGCGGCCTGGCCGAGTCGGAAATGCCGCGCTCGATCGCCTTCTGCAGCCACGCGGTGGCGCAGGGCGACCTGCTGGTGGTCGAGGATGCCGCCCGGGATCCGCGCTTCGCCGCCAATCCGCTGGTGGCCGGCGCCCCCCACGTCCGCTTTTATGCCGGCCAGCCGCTGTTCAGCGACGGCCAGCCGGTCGGCACGCTGTGCATCGTCGATTATGCGCCGCGCAGCTTCGGCGATGCCCAGCAGCAGGCCCTGCGCGACCTGGCCGACCTGGTCGAGGTCGAACTGAACCATGTGAAGCTGGCCACCGCGCGCCTGATGGCCGAGCAGGCGCTGAAGGCCCTGAACACGGAACTGGAGCAGCGCGTCGCCGCGCGCACGGCCGAACTCGAGCGCAAGCTTGCCGAACTGTCGCAGGAGATCGCGCACCGCAAGGAGATCGAGGTCTCGCTGCAGCACAGCGTGGACTGGAACCGCACCATCATCGCCTCCTCCTGGAACGGCTTCGTCGGCGCCGATGCCGACGGCCGCGTGGTCGAATGGAACGCCTCGGCCGAGCGCATCTTCGGCTGGCCGCGCGCGCAGGCGCTCGGCCGCAGCCTGACCGAACTGCTGGTGCCGCACGCCTACCGCGCGCGGCACGAGGCGGGTATGCGGCGCTGCATCGAGACCGGCGACGGGCCGGTCCTGAACCGCAGGATCGAGCTGCCGGCGCTGACCGCGAGCGGACGCCAGATCATGGTCGAAATGACGATCAGCTTCTACGAATGGAAGGGCAAGCGCTGCTTCGGCGCCTTCATGAACGATATCTCGGAGCAAATCCGCACCCGCCAGCAGCTGGAAGAGAAGCAGGAACTGCTGGACGCCGTGCTGGACTCGATCGATGTCGGCGTGGTCACCTGCGACGCGGTCGGCAACCTGTCGCTGTTCAACCGCGCGGCGCGCACCATCGTCGGACGCGAGCTGAAGACCATCGTGCCGGCCGAGTGGTCGGCGTATTACGCGATGTACCACGTCGACGGCCGCACGCCGCTGGCGATGGACGAGGTCCCGCTGGTGCGCGCGCTGAAGGGCGAGACCATCCGCGACGAGGCGATGGTCATCGCGCAGGACGGCAGCGCAGTGCATACCCTGCTGGTCAGCGGCCGGCCCCTGCGCGGTGCGTCCGGCCGCCCGCTCGGCGCGGTGGTGGCGATGAAGGACATCACCGAGGCCAACGCCTCGCGCGCCCAGCTCGAAATCAACGAACGGCGCCTGCGCGCCATCACCGAGAACCTGCCGGCGCTGATCGGCAAGGTGAACGCGGCCGGCCGCTTCGTGTTCCTCAACGGCCATGCCCTGAACGTCCACCGCCGCACCGCCGACGAGCTGCTCGGCCAGGACATGGCCTGCGCCTACCGTCCTGAGGACTATGCGACGCTCAGCCCCTACATCGGCCTGGCGATGTCCGGCCAACGCGTGTTCTTTGAGTACATGTCCCGGTCCAGCGGCCAGGAGCTGCATTACCAGTGCTGCCTGGTCCCGCAGCATACGTCCGGCGGCGAGCCGGACGGCTTTTATGCGATGGCCTTCGACATCACCGAGCGTAAGATGAGCGAGCTGCGCCTTGCCGAAAGCGAGGAAAGGCTGCGCACCATCACCGACAACCTGCCGGTGCTGATCGCCCACCTGGACAGCGAGCGCCGCTATGTGTTCGCCAACGCCGTCCACCAGTCCTGGCTGGGCAAGCCGGCCGGGCAGATCATCGGCAAGACCATGGAAGAAGCCTTCGGCGCCGACTACCTCGCGCCCCAGGCGGCGGCGCTGGAACAGGCCTGGCGCGGCCACGCCTCGCAGTGCGAGCACGAGATCGTGCGCAAGAAGCACACCCGGATCGCGCACACGACCTTCCTGCCGCAGCTGCGCGACGGCCTGGTGGTCGGCGTGTACGTGCTGACCACCGACGCCACCGCCTCGCGCATGCACGAGCGCAGCCTGCACGCGCTGGCGCACACCGACACCCTGACCGGGCTGCCGAACCGGCGCCACTTCGAAAATGCGCTGAAGGGCGCGCAGCGCGCCGGCCGTGCGGGACGCGGCAGCGCCCTGCTGTATCTGGACGTCGACCACTTCAAGCAGATCAACGACCGCTACGGCCATGCCGTCGGCGACGCCGTGCTGGTCGAGTTCGCGCGCCGCCTGAGCGTCGCGGTGCGCAGCTCGGACCTGGTCTCGCGCCTGGCCGGCGACGAATTCACCGTGCTGCTGCACGACGTGGCCGGCGAGGCCGACGTCGAGCTGGTGGCGCGCAAGATCCTCGCCGCGATGCGCGCGCCGTTCGAGCTGGAGGCAGTGGTCCTGCAGGTCGGCACCTCGATCGGGGCCGCGCTGGCGGACCAGCCGGACCCGGTGCCGGCACGCCTGCTCGACGCCGCCGACCGCGCCCTGTACGCGGCCAAGGAAGCCGGACGCAATACCTTCGCGATGCTGCGCCTGGGCCGCAGCCAGGCGCTCGGCCTGGCACTGGCCCACGACTGAGCGTCACAGGTCCCAGTTCAGCTCCGCCACCCAGGTACGCTGGGGATACGGGTGGAAGTTCCAGTACTTGTAGTTGTTCAGGTTGTCGATGCCGAGCGCGGCCGACCAATGCCGGTCGATCCGGTAAACCAGCCGCAGGTCGGCCGTGAAATAGCGGCTCGCGCCCTGGTAGGCGAAGCCGTTCGGGTCGGCGTTGTCCAGGGTCGAGTACTGGCGCCCGCTGTAGCGCGCCGCCAGCGTGGCGGACAGGCGGTCGTCGACGCGCCAGGTCGCCTGCCCGGTCGCGCGCCACTGCGGAATGCGCGGCTGCCACTTGCCGACGCTGGCCGGGAATTTGTCGTTGCGGACGATTTTTGAATCGGTCCAGGTCAGGCTGGCGTTCAGGTCCAGTCCGCGCAACGCAACGTCGCTGGCCGCATAGGCGAGCTCGAGTCCTTTCGTGTTGATACGGTCGACGTTCTGGACGTTGGTGACGTTCGGCACCACCAGCACATTGGTCTGCGAATACAGGGCGTCGCGGGTGCGCTCGCCGAAGGCCGTCAGGCGCAGCAGGCCCCGCATCGGATCCCCCTCCAGTTTGCGCTCGGCCGTCAGCTCGCCGGTCCAGGATTTTTCCGGTTTCAGGTTCGGGTCGTTGTTGACCAGGGTGCCGGCCGCATTGATGCCGCCCTGGTACAGCTCGGACACGGTCGGCATGCGCACCGCGCGGCCCAGCGAGGCCTTCAGCAGCCAGTCCTCGCTCGCCTGGAAGGCCAGCGCGGCCTTGGGCGAAACATAGTGCTCGCTGCGCTCGCCATGGCTGACGGTCGTGCTCGCGTTCGAGGTCCGGCCCTCGCGCGCTTCCCAGCGCTCGTGGCGCAGGCCCAGCACCGTCTTCCAGCGTGGCGCGAACTTCCAGGTGTCCTGGGCGTACAGGGCGTCGACGCCGGTGCGGCCGCCGAAGGCCTGGTTGCGCGCGCCGGGTGCGCCGTTCAGCCAGTCGGCGGTCGCGTTCTCGATGCTGCGCAGTTTGTAGGCTTCGCGCTGCCAGCCGAATTCGACCACGTGTGCGCCCGCCGCGCCCTGCGGCCGCCACACGCCCTTGGCCGCGAAGGTGTGCCAGCCGGTGCCGCCCTGGTCGACGATGCGCCCCGTTCCGCCGCTGGCGGCGGCCGGCAGTGCGATGGTCGGCGCGCGCAGGATGTCCTTGTCGTAGTCATACAGGCTGGCGGCAAGCTCCCAGTCGAACACGCCACGGGAGCTGCTCTTCAAGGTCAGCCCGTGCATGAAGTGGCGCAGGCTTTCGTTCGATTGGCTGAAGTCGCCTGGCGCGAGCTGGTAGGCGCGCCCGCCGATGTTCACCGTGCCGCTGTAGACGGGCCGGCCGGCGGCGTCGCGCAGGTAGCTCCGCGGCCGGCCCTGCGCGTCGTTGTCCCACAGCCCGAACACGTAGGTGGCGCGCAAGGACGACGAGAAATCGTAGGCCAGCTTGGCCTTCAGGTGCTGTTGTTCGGTATGGTATTGCGTCGCCGCGCCGAGGATCAGCCAGTCGCGCCCGCTGCGGTCTTGGGCGGGCACGGCGCCGCTCACGGGCGTGCCCGCGCCGGAGGCAGCGGCCGGGTAGCGGGTCGGGAAGGTCAGCGGCTGGCCGTCGCTGTCCATCCGGCCGAGGTCCAGGTACCAGGACCAGGCGCCGGCGCGGTTGCCGAGCGAGATGCTGCCCTGGCGGCCGCGGAAGCTGTCGTCGCTGCCGTACAGCCTGAACGGCTGGTACGAGGCCGAGAGTTTCGCGTGCGCTTCGAAGCGCGACGGCATGCGGGTGACGTAGTCGACCACGGCGCCGACCGAATTGCCGCCGTAGGCCGCCGAGAACGGGCCGTACAGCACGTCGACGCGCTCGATCTCTTCGGGGCTGACCATGCCCCAGCGCGGCGCGAAGGCGGCGCCATTGCCGAGGTAGTTGGACAGCAGGATGCCGTCCGCGTACACCGCCGAGCGGGCGCTGTTGCCGGTGCCGGAAGCGCGGGTCGACAGCACCGCGTGGTTGTAGTCGCCGTTATAGCGCTTGCGCACCAGCAGGCTGGGCAGGTATTTCAGGGCGTCCTCGGCGTCGCTGGCATTGATGCCGCGCGCGATCTCTTCGCCGGTAACGGTCTCGATCGTGGTCGGGATCTGGGTCGGCAGCGAGGTCGGGTGCTTGCCCGTGACGATGACGGTGCCGAGCTGGCGGGTCTGGCCGGCGGCCGGCTCCTGGTCGGGCGCGGCCTGGCCGAAGGCCGCCGGCATGGCGGCCGCCAGCACGGTCAGCGTGCCGACCTGCGCCAGCGATGTGCTTGCATTCTTCATTCTTGTTCCTGGGATGATGTGGCGATCGGCGCACGCCAATGCGGCCGCCGGCCTGTGCGGCGGCCGGATGGCATGGCGTGCGAATCGATGCTGGCGGTGTGAAACCGCGCGCTCAGGACAGGCGTGGCGGGGCGCGCGGCTGCGCCAGCGACCACGGGAACAACGGACGCGAAGACTGGTAGTGGAGCGGCGGAAAGGCATCGCGGCCGGCAGCCGCGACGAAGCCGGCCCCCATCGGCGGCGGCAGGCCGTATGCGGCGGCATGGAAGACGCACAAGCCGCAGTGGGCGATGCCCTTCTGCAGCTTGCCGGACGACGCATCGCCGGCATCGGACGGGGTAGCGGACAACACCACCGGCATCGTTTTCATGCCCATCGCGGTGCAGACTTCCATCTGCATCAGCGTCGGCGCCGGGCCGGCGGCTTGCATCGCCTGCGACACCAGCGGCACGAGCGCGTTGAACAGGATGGCCAGGCAGGCGATCCAGCCGATCCGCGCGCGCATGCGCCAATGCCGTGACAGGATATGCATGCTTGCATTATAGTCCACGCCCCGGGACCCGCCGCCCGCGACACCACGTTGCCACCACACAACGGAATAAACTATTCCTGAAAGCATTAAAACTTATCTATCGACTTTCAATTTCCCTGCGTATAAAGTCAACCCGCGCTTCCTGCGCCCCGCCCGCCCTTGTTCCGAATCCAAGTAATGCTGCAACACACCTCCGGCCGACTCTTGCTCTCTCCCCTGTTCGCGATCGGCCTGCTGCTCGGCGGCGGCGCTCGTGCGCAGGACGGCGAGGAAGCAGGCTGGACGCTGTCCGGCATCGGCACGATCGGCGGCGACGGCACCCTGATCAACCCGACGCCCGCCTTCCGCTGCGGCCAGACGGCCCACGTGGCCAGCGTCGCCCTCGATGTCGTGTACTAGGATGCGGACCGCCAAGCTCTCCCGGCGCCTGTTGGCGGCCGCCGTCATGTCCCTCGCCGGCATGGCGGCCGGCGCCGCCGACCTGGTGGTGATCGTCTCGGCCAGGAATCCGGTGACCGCGCTGCGTCCGGACCAGGTGGCCGCGATCTTCCTCGGCCAGGCCGCGCGCTTCCCGGACGGCCTTGAAGCGGTGCCGCTCGACCAGCCGCTCGGATCGAAGCTGCGCGACAAGTTCTATCAGCGCGTGGCCGGCAAGACCCCGGCCCTGCTGAAGGTCCACTGGTCGAAGATGGTGTTCACCGGCCACGGCCAGCCGCCCGGCGAGGCCGCCGGCAGTGCCGCGGTGCGCCGCCGGGTCGCCGAGGATCCCGAGCTGATCGGCTATATCGATCGCGCCGCGCTCGACCCCAGCGTGCGCCCGGTGCTGGTGGTGCAATGATGGAACCCGCCATGCACACCGCGCCCGCCACCAAGACCGCGTCCGCGCCCGCGCCGGGCATCAGCCGCCGGCTGGGGCGCGCACTCGAGACCCACATCGCGCTGCCGCTGTTCGCGCTGCTGCCGCTGATCGCGATCTGGATCGCGACCTTCCACTTCGTCGCCGCCGAGCGCGAGGCTGCCGTCGCGGATGCGCGCGACGCCACCCGCGAGCAGGTCGCCACCTACGAAGCGCAGATGGCGCGCAGCCTGAACGCGATCGACCAGACCCTGAAGGTGATCAAGTACGCGGTCGAGCAGCACGGCCCCGACGCCGCGCTCGACAAGCTGCGCCGCCAGGGCCTGCTGCCGCCGTCGCTGGTGTTCGTGGTGAGCATCGCCGATCGCGACGGCCGGATCGTGGCCAGCAACCCGGCCAGGCCACCGCTGGACGTCGGCCGCGAAGCCTACTTCACGGTGCACCGCGACGGCGAGTCCGCCACGCCCTTCGTGAGCCGCACCCAGCACGATCCGGCCAAGCTCGAGCCGCACCTGCATTTCACGCGGCGCATCAATGACGCCGCCGGCCATTTCGCCGGCATCGCCATCGTCGAAGCCGATCCGGCCTACTTCACCAGCGCCTACGAGCGCTCGCGCGAGGGCGAGCTCGGGCTGGTCGGCCTGGTCGGCGACGACGGCATGGCGCGCGCGCTGCGCACCGGCGACAAGGTCTCGTGGGGCCAGCGGCTTGCGCTCGACCGCCTGCTGGACGACGCCTTCGAACCGCACCCCACCGCGCCCGACGGCGTGGCGCGCTACGCCAGCGTGCGCCGCCTGCACGGCTTCCCGCTGTCGGCCGTGATCGGCCTGGCCGAGAGCGAACAGATGGCGCAGTACAAGCAGCACCGCGGCAACTACCTGGTGGCGGCCTTCGCCGCCAGCGCCCTGCTGCTGGCCGTGGTCGGCATGATCAGCGCCTGGTCCTGGCAGCTGGCGAAGGCGCGCGGGCGCGAACGGCGCGCCCAGGAAACCTATGCGGCGGCCTCGGAGGCCAGCCTGGACGCCTTCTTCGTGCTGCGCAGCGTGTTCGACGGCGACGGCCGCGTGATCGACTTCCTGATCGAGGAAACCAATTCGCGCGCCGCACAGGTTAGCGGCATCCCCAAGGAACAGCTGCGTGGCCGCCTGATGGGCGAACTGATGCCGTTCTACCGCGTGAACGGCATGTTCGACGAGCTGCTGCGCGTGGTGACCGACGGCGCGCCGCTCGAGACCGAATGGCAGGCCGCGACCGCGCCGGCCGTCGGGCGCTGGCTGCAGCGCCAGATCGTGCCGGTCGAAGGCGGCGCGGTCGCCACCGTGCGCGACATCACCGAACGCAAGCAGGCCGAAGAGCGGATCCGCCACCTGGCCCACCACGACGAGCTGACCGGCCTGCCGAACCGCAGCCTGATCCGCGACCGCCTCGAGCAGGCCGTGCTGAACGCCCAACGCAACGGCAAGCACCTGGCGCTGGCCTTCATCGACCTGGACGGCTTCAAGCTGGTCAACGATGGCCTTGGCCACAATGCCGGCGACGAGCTGCTGAAGGTGGTTGGCCGCCGCATGCAGGACTGCCTGCGCTGCAACGACACCCTGGGCCGGGTGGGCGGCGACGAATTCGTGATCCTGCTGCCGGACGTCGCCGAAACCGCGCTGGCGATCACGCCGGTGCTGGAAAAGATCCGCCAGGCCGTCACCGAACCGGTGGCGATCGGCGACCAGGCGGTGCAGGTCAGCTGCAGCATGGGCGTGGTGATGTACCCGCGCGACGGCGAGGATCCGAAGACCCTGATGATGAACGCGGACGCGGCGATGTACCGCGCCAAGGACCTGGGCAGCAACAACTTCCAGTTCTACACCCGCGAGATGAACGCCAGCGTCGAGGAAAAGCTGATGCTGCTGGAAGGCCTGCGCAAGGCTTTCGATACGACCCAGGCCGGCGCGCCGGCGTCTGGCGCGGCCCCGGCCGGCGAGTTCAGCCTGCTGTACCAACCCAAGGTCGACCTGCGCACCGGCCGCATCTTCGGCGTCGAAGCCCTGATCCGCTGGCGCCATCCCGAGCACGGCATGGTGCCGCCGCCGCGCTTCATCGGCCTGGCCGAGGAATCCGGCCTGATCGTCGCGATCGGCGAATGGGTCTTGCGCACCGCCTGCCGCCAGGCCCAGCTCTGGCGCGCCGCCGGCCTCGATCCGCTGACGGTGTCGGTCAACGTGTCGGCCCGCCAGTTCGAGGAACAGCACCTGGTCGAGCGCATCGCGGCGGCCCTGCGCGACACCGGCTTGGCGCCCTGCGCGCTGGAACTGGAAGTGACCGAGAGCCTCCTGATGCGTGACCTGAACCAGGCCGTGGAGCGCATGCGCGAACTGAAGCACATGGGCATCTCGCTGTCGATCGACGACTTCGGCACCGGCTACTCCAGCCTGTCGGCGCTGAAGTCCTTCCCGATCAGCACCCTGAAGATCGACAAGTCCTTCGTGCGCGACCTGGCCACCAGCGAGGACGACCAGGCCATCGCACTGGCCGTGATCTCGCTCGGGCACCGCCTGCAGCTTCGGGTGATCGCCGAAGGCGTCGAGACCGAAGAGCAGCGCGAATTCCTGGCCGCGAACGAATGCGACGAGATGCAGGGCTACCTGTTCTCGCCCCCGGTGCCGGCCGAACGCATCGCCGAGATGCTGCTGGCGCAGGCGCGGACGGGAGGCCAGGCATGATGCCGTCCACATTGTCCCGCCTGCTGTTCGGCACCGACCCCAAGCTGCGCCGGATGCTGTCGTACTGGGGCGCGACGGCGCTCCTGTACCTCGTCTTCATCCTGTTGGTGCTGCAGGTCGCCGACCGCCGCTTGATCGACCATGGCGCGGCCGTGGTGCTGTCGGCGTATGGCGTCGGCGGGATCGTCGTCTCCTACCTGCTGGTGCGCTTCGGCGCCCGCCTCGGACTGGCCCCGACCGTGCTGTCGGCGATCCAGGCGGTGTTCGCCATCAGCTGCAACATGTGGCTGTATTCGATCGCCGGGCCGCTGCGCGGCGCCACCCTGATGGGCTTGATGCTGGTGGTGGTGTTCTGCACCTTCGCGCTGCGTCCGCGCCAGACCCTGGCGCTGGCCGGCGCCGGCCTGGCCGGCATGGGCGCGACCATGTGGTGGCACCAGGCCCACGATCCTCTGCATTATCCGCCGATGGTGGAAGCGGTGACCTTCGCGATCATGGCGATCTGCTCGCTGGCGGTCACTCTGATCACCGGCGAGATGTCGAAGCTGCGCGCGCGCCTGAAGGCGCAGAAGGAAGAGCTGATGAAGGCGGTGGAGACGATCCGTACCCTGGCCACGGTCGACGAGCTGACCGCGCTCGCCAACCGGCGCCACATGAACGAGGTGCTGGCGCAGGAGGAACGGCGCCGCGGCCAGGGATGCAGCACCTGCATCGCCCTGCTCGACATCGACTTCTTCAAGCAGATCAACGACCGCCACGGCCACGCCGCCGGCGACGAGGTGCTGCGCAGCTTCGCGGCCGCCGCGCGCGCCGAACTGCGCGCCGGCGACGTGCTGGCACGCTGGGGCGGCGAGGAGTTCCTGCTGCTGCTGCCCGACACCGGCGAGGCCGAGGCGCTGAAGGTGGTCGAGCGCATCCGCGCGCGGGTGGGCGGGCTGCGCATCGCCGGCCTGGACGGCGCAGACCTGCCGGACGGGCGCCGCGTCAGCTTCTCGGCCGGCCTGACGCCACGGCGCGGCGCGGAAGTGCTGGCCGACACCGTGAACCGCGCCGACAAGGCGCTCTACCAGGCCAAGTCGGCGGGGCGCGACCGGGTGGTCACCGCATAAAGTCAGACCAGCGCTTCGGCGCGCGGGGGTGCCGCCGCCTGCAGCCGCGCCACCAGCGCGTCCGGATCGGCGTCCAGCATCATCAGGCCCGCGTGCGCCGGGCGCACGAAACCCTGCTCCACCATGTGGCCCACGAAGGCGGCGAGGCCGTTCCAGAAGCCGTTCGCGTTGAGCAGGCCGATCGGCTTGGCGTGGATGCCCAGCTGGGCCCAGGTCACCATCTCGAACAGCTCTTCCAGCGTGCCCATCCCGCCCGGCATGGCGATGAAGCCGTCCGCCAGGTCCGACATCATGGCCTTCCGTTCGTGCATGTCCTTGACCACGAACTGGCGCGTCAGCCCGGTGTGGCCGACTTCGCGCTCGAGCAGGGCGCGCGGGATCACGCCGGTGGCCTCGCCGCCGAGGCGCAGCACCTCGTCGGCAATCACGCCCATCAGCCCGACCTTGCCGCCGCCGTAGACCAGGCCGATGTTGCGCTCGACCAGCACGCGAGCCAGGCCGCGCGCGGCGTCGGCGTAGAGGGGATCGGCGCCGAGCGAGGCGCCGCAGTAGACGGCGATGGCTTTCATGCTTGTCCTTCCGGAGGCAGTTGTTTCAGGTAGTCTTCCGAGAGGCGCTGGAACAGGGCCTGGGTGTCGCCGCGCAGGTAGGGGCCGACCATCGACAGCACCTGGTAGCAGCCGCGCGCGAGGGCGTCGGCGATCGCCTGCTGCTCGCTGTACTTGCGCGGATTGCGCACGTATTCATAGGACAGCCAGTAGGTCGCCACCACCACCATATTGGTCGCCATCGCGCCGATCTGGCTGTCGCCGGCCTCCAGCGAGCCCTCGCTGCGCAGGTCTTCGCACAACTGGCGCGCGACCTTGATCTTGTGCGCCAGGATGGCCTTGAAGTGCAGCTCCAGCTTGCGGTTGCGCGACAGCAGGTCGTTCAGGTCGCGGTAGAAGAAGCGGTAGCGCCAGATCAGCTCGAACATCATGCGCAGGTAGAGCCAGACGTCCTCGAGGTTCGAGCGGCGTCCGGCCGGCACGGTCAGCATGCGCCCGATCTCGGCCTCGAACTGGGCGAAGATCGAATTGACGATATCGTCCTTGTTCCGGAAATGGTAGTACAGGTTTCCCGGAGAGATGTTCATCTCTTCGGCGATCACGGTGGTCGTGATGTTCGGCTCGCCGAATTCGTTGAACAGCTTGAGCGACAATTCGAGAATCCGTTCGCGGGTCCGGCGGGGCGCTTTTTGTTGCATGGAAGACGGCATGGTTGAACTCACCCGCAAGGATAACACCGACCGTCGGCCATATCGAGGGGATCCTTGGTCACGTTGCTCAGTTTCGCCCGCCGTGCAGGGCGAACGCGGCGCGCAGCTCCTCGCGCAGCGCGCCGGCGGCCCAGGGCTTGGACAGGCGGCGGTCGACCAGGCCGGCCGCGCAGGCGCGTTCGATCGGTTCCAGCTCCGCCACGCCGGACAGGATCAGGCGCACGGTGCGCGGATGCGCGCGGCTGACGCAGGCCATCAGCTCGGTGCCCTGCATGCCCGGCATGCACTGGTCGGCCAGGATCACGTCGACCGGATGACGCGCGATCAGCGCCAGCGCTTCCTCGGCCGAGCCGGCGCTGAGGATGCGCCAGGGTTCGCCTTCGAGGGCGTCAACCAGCACTTCGCGCATGAAGCTGTCGTCGTCGACCACCAGCAGGGTCGGCGACGGCGGCGCGGCCGGCTCGACCGCCACCGGCAGGAAGGCCTCGACCTCGGCGACGAAGCTGGCCGGTTCGATCGGCTTGCACAGGTAGCCGTCGAAGCCGGCCGCCAGCACCCGCTCGCGGTCGCCCGCCTGCGCCAGCGCGCTCACGGCCAGCAGCGGAATGCGCGCACAGCCAGGGTCGGCCCGCAGGGCGCGCGCCACCTCGTAGCCGTCCATCGACGGCAGGCGCAGCTCGCACACCACCAGGTCCGGGCGGCCGTCGAGGGCGAGGCGCAAGCCGTTCGCGCCGTCGCCGGCGCCGCTCACGGCATGCCCTGCCTCCTGCAGCAGGCAGGCCATCAGCTCGCGGGTGGAAGGATCGTCTTCGACGATGAGGATGTGCGCAGGCATGGCCTGTCTCCAAGGCGTGTCATTGTATTTACTTTAACATCCCGGCGCTCGGGAAGGAGGTAGCGCCAGCTCGTGCATGACCGCGGCCAGCACGCGCGGATTGCTGCCGAGGGCGACGTGGCCGACGCCGCCGAATTCGAGGTTGCGCGCGCCTTCCAGGCGGCTCGACTCGCGCGGCGACACGATGTTGTCGTGGTGAGTGTAGAGCGAGGTGACGAGGGCGCGGGCGGCGCCGTCCTCGGCGGCGGCCAGCGCGCCCAGCCACGCGCTGCCGGGCCGCATCTGGAAGGCGTTGATGCCGAGGCCGAAGCGCGCCAGCGCGGTGCCGTGGTGCGGCGTGCCGAGGGTGATCACGCGCGCCACCCGCGCCGTCCCATGGGCGCGCATCCAGGCGCGCGCCACCAGGCCGCCCATGCTGTGCGCGACGATCGCCACCTTTTCCGCACCGGCGGCCGCGCACAGGTCCCGGACCGCGCGCTCGACCAGCGGCACGTAGCCGTCGATGTCGCCGGCCACCGGCTCCAGGTCCACCGTCGCGTGGCTGATGCGGGCGGCGTCCAGCAGGGGCGTCAGGTGGACCCAGTAGCCGCTGTTGCAGCCGTAGCCGTGCAACAGCAGCACCGGTGGCCGGCGGCTGCCGGGGTAGATGCGGGTGGCGGCGCCGGCGCGCGGGATGAGCCAGGAGGTGACCAGCATGCTGGCCAGGTATTCCTCGGCCAGCAGGCGCAGGCGCGCGCCAAGCCCGAGGCGGAAGGCCTCCGGCGTGGCGCCGGCGAAGCGCGCCGCCAGCACGAAATTGTTCATGTTGATGAGCAGGCGCACCAGCACCACGCTGCCGATGCCGAGCAGGGCCGCCTGCCAGGGCGCCATCTTCGCCCAGGCTACCGCGCTCCAGCCGATCAGGATGGCCGCGCCCAGCTGCGCCAGCAACAGCGCGCGTGACAGGCGGCGTGCGCTTTTCATGCTTCCCTCAGGCCGCCGCCGGGGCGCCGGACCGCGGCGTCGGCGCCGGGCGGCCGGTCAGCGACTGCGCCAGCTGGCTCGCCAGGCGCGCCGTGATACCGTAGATCGACAGCTGCGGATTGGCGCCGATCGAGGTCGGGAACAGCGAGCCGTCGTGCACCGACAGGTTGGCCAGGCCGTGGTAACGCCCGTCCGGCCCGGTCACGCCGGCGCGCGGATCGCCCGCCATCATGCAGCCGCCCATCACGTGGGCCGAGGCCACCCGCGTCAGGTGCGGGCGGTAAGGCAGCGCCGCGATGCCCTGCTTCGCATCGCGCCAGGTGGTGTAGCGCGGCGCGCTCTCGTGCGCCACCTGCACGGCGGCGGCGCCCGCCGCGAACTGGATCTCGGCCATGGTGAGGAGCGCGCGGCGCGCGCCGTCCCAGAGCGGATCGCCGAGCGGGTAGTCGAGCAGCGGCGCCCCGCCCTCGCCCAGCGCTACCGTGCCGCCGCGCGACTCCGGATGAAAGCCGTCGCGCAGTAGCGCCAGCATGCCCTGCAGGTGCGGGAACTGGCGCATCATGCCGGCGTGCTGGACGCCGAAGCCGGTCATGGTGGTCGACAGCAGCACCGGATGCAGCGGCGGCGCTTCGAGCTTGTAGCCGAGCGGGCCGTCGATCGCCTGGGTGTGCAGGAAGTGGTCCGAATACACGGTCTGCGGCGCGCCGGCATAGCCTTCGACGGGCTGCGGAAACACCGCGGCCGAAATCAATGTCGGGTGCAGGAAGGTGCGCTTGCCCAGCAGCCGGTTGGGATCCGGCGCGTTCGAACGCAGCAGCAGCGCCGGCGAATTGATCGCGCCGCCGGCCAGTACATAGTGTTTCGCGCGCAGGTGCAGCCGGCGCCCGGTCGGGCGGATGCCGTCGGCGTCGAGGAGCAGGCATTCCAGTGCCTCGATGCGCTCGCCCTGGATGACGAAGCGTTCGGCGCGCGAACGGGTCAGGAGGGTCGCGCCATGGTCGAGCGCGGACGGAATGGTCGTCACCAGCATCGACTGCTTGGCGTTGGTCGGACAGCCCATGCCGCAATAGCCCAGGTTCCAGCAGCCGTTGACGTTGCGGCGGATGAAGCCGGTCGGGATGCCGAGCTTCTCGGCGCCGCGCCGCAACAGGTCGTTGTTCTCGTTCGGCGCGGCCGGCCAGTCGGCGATGTGCAGGCGCGCCTCCATCGTCTCGAACCAGGGCGCCAGCGCCTCGACGCCGTAGTCGCGCAAGCCATAGCGCTGCTGCCAGAACGCCAGGGTGTCGGGCGGGGTGCGGAAGCTCGAGGTCCAGTTGACTGTGGTCGAGCCGCCCACCGTGCGCCCCTGCAGGATGTTGATCGCCTTGTCCTTGGTCTTGCGCGCGGCCGACTCCTGGTACAGCGCGGGATAGGCATCGGCTTCGCGCATCTTGAAGTCGCGCGAGGATTTCAGCGCGCCCTCCTCCACGAGGATGACGGACAGGCCGCTGAGTGCCAAAATCTCGGCGGTGACGCCGCCGCCGGCGCCGCTGCCGACGATCACGACGTCGGCCTCGAGGCTGCGGTCGCTGTCCACCCGGGCGCCGTCGACGAGCTTCCAGCCCCGCGCCAAGCCGCTCTCGTACGGGTCGGGGATGATGGTGGTGTTACTCATGCGGCCTCCTCATGCGAGCTCCCCGGGCGGTCCCGGATAGCCGATCGCCGCCCAGTTGGCGGAATCGCTGTACCAGCTGCCCAGCACCAGGTCGTGCAGGGCCTGGTAGGCGCTGCGCAGCAGGGACAGCCGGTGGGTGCGCCAGTCCTGCAGCCAGGCACCGACCTGGGCGTCGCCCGCTTCGGCCCAGCCGTGCGGAATGCCGGTCAGAAGCCGGCGCGCCGGACCCAGCGCGAGCAGGCCGAACAGGTCCTGTAACTCCCGCTGGGTGGCCAGCGGCAGGCCGAGGATGGTCTGGTTGACGCGTTCGGTGGCCGCCGTCACCGCCCGTGCGCGTTCAGCCGGATCGGTCGGCAGCACGCCGGCCAGGATCGCCGGCACGAGCGCATGCAGGGCGGCGCGCGCATCGCCGTCGATGACGAAACCGGCGCTTGCCGACTGCGCGGGCGGATGCGTGTAGCGGTAGATGCCGCCGCCGGCGGCAAGCACGAGCGCAGCCAGGGCGCCGGCCTTGAGGAAGGATCTGCGGCTTGTCTCCATGTCGAACCTTTATCTTGCTTTTTAACCTAGTGTAAGCGAAAGATTCACGCGGAAAATGCCGGAAAACTAGAGCGCGGCGTCTAGCTTTACGCAGGGCCATTTCCAAAAACCGGGCTCTGACCCCGGTTTTTGGCAACTACTCCTTGGAACGCAGGATCTGGCGGGCGATGCCGCGCAGGATGTTGACTTCTTCGGTTTCCAGCTGGGTGCGGGCGAACAGGCGCTTCAGGCGCGGCATCAGCTTTTTCGGGTTGTCGGCGTCCAGGAAGCCGATCGCCACCAGCGCCTCTTCCAGGTGGGCGTACATGCCGTCGACCTGGGCCATGCTGGCGGCCTCGCCGTGGAACCCGATCCCGCTCTGGGTGCGGTTCTCGCCTTCGGCCGCGAGCCGGCATTCGTAGGCCAGCACCTGGACCGCCTGCGACAGGTTCAGCGAGGAATACGATGGATTCGCCGGGATGTTGATCAGCACGTTGCAGCCCTCGACGATGTCGTTCGGCAGGCCGACCCGTTCGTTGCCGAGGATCAGCGCCGGGCGCAGGTCGACCTTCTCGGCCACGTGTGCTGAAAAGGCGCGCGGGCCCCATACCGGCGGCGAGAATTCGCGCAGCCGGGCCGACACCGCGGCGGCGAAATTGCAGCCCTCCAGCGCCTCGGCCACGGTGCCGACGATGCGCGCCCCTTCCAGCACGTCGCGCGCGCCGCTCGCGAAGGCAACCGCCTCGGGATCAACCAGCGGATCGGCGCAGCGCGGCGCCACCAGCACCAGGTCGGAGAAGCCCATGGTCTTCATCGCCCGCGCCACCGAGCCGACATTGCCTGCGCGACTGGTTTCCACTAGCACAAAGCGTAGACGTTTGAAAAGAGATGTGTCAGTTTCGGTCGGGTTCATTGTAAAATAGCGCCATCGCGCGGTGTACGAGCTTTGAATTCCAGGTCCGGGTTATGCAACCTGGCCGGGATTTTAACGGTTTCGGCACCGCTTTGCTCTTTGTCATTCTCATTGCTCTTTCATCGTTTAGTCGATCGTTCACGGCGCCTGTGCGCGGTGGGCGTCAGCATTCATCAGGAAGCCCTCATGCACCCAATGCTCAACACGGCCATCAAGGCCGCCCGCCGCGCCGCCACGGTCATCAACCGCGCATCTTTCGATCTCGATCGCATCACCGTCAGCGAAAAAAGCCATAACAACTTCGTCACCGACGTCGACCAGGCGGCGGAACAGGCGATCGTCGAGACCCTGCTGAAAGCCTATCCCGACCACGCCATCCTGGGCGAGGAAAGCGGCGCGTCCGGCAACCTGAACGACGAGAGCGAATACGTCTGGATCATCGATCCGATCGACGGCACCACCAACTTCCTGCACGGCTATCCGAACTACTGCGTCTCGATCGCGCTGCAACAGCGCGGCGTGATCACCCAGGCCGTGGTCTACGATCCGGTCCGCAACGACCTGTTCACCGCTTCCAAGGGCGCCGGCTCCTACCTGAACGAAAAACGCATCCGCGTGCGCAATCCGGACCGCATCAACAAGGCCCTGATCGGTTCCGGCCACGGCGCCGACCCGCGCGCGCTGGCCGAATACCTGCGCATGTACGAACTGGTGGCGGCGCGCTGCCACGGCGTGCGTTCGAGCGGCTCGGCGGCGCTGGAACTGGCCAACGTGGCCGCCGGCCGCGTCGACGGCTTCTTCGAAAAAGGCCTGAAGATCTGGGACATCGCCGCAGGTTCGCTGCTGGTGACCGAGGCGGGCGGCATCGTCGGCGAATTCAGCGGCGAATCCGAGTACCTGAACAAGGGCGACGTGATCGCCGCCGGCCCGAAAGTCTTCGCCGGCATGGTTGCGGTCCTGAAACCGTTCGCTTAAATACGCGCCTCTGGTCTTTCGCGTAAAATAGAGGCTGTGAAAGTCCGGGCGCCTACGAAAGGCAGCCCGCTGCGGAAACTTGCTTCCGGCGCCGACCCCGGCGCCGCGCCGGCCGCTCCCACCGGCGAGTTCGCCGCGCTAAAATTTCCCTAGCGAAACATATTTAACTAACTATAATGCCGTGTGGCTTCGACCTTGCTCGTCGGTGCCGCGCTTCTCGGTGTGTGCCGGCGTCCAGTACCGGCCTCCTCGTGTTGTGTAATCCGATCGGCTGGACTGGCGCTTTCCACGTGAAGGCGACGGGCCGATCCATACAGAGAATCTATGTCATTCACTACTCTCGGTCTGACCGACGCCATCGTACGTGCCGTTACTGAAGCGGGCTATACCGCCCCGACCCCGATCCAGGCACAGGCCATCCCGGCCGTGCTGGGTGGCGGCGACCTGCTGGCCGGCGCCCAGACCGGCACCGGCAAGACCGCCGGCTTCACGCTGCCCATGCTGCACCGCCTGTCGACCAACTCGGTGGGCGCAGCGCTGACCAACAAAACGGCGAAGCGTTCGATCCGCGCGCTGGTGCTGGCCCCGACCCGCGAACTCGCGGCCCAGGTCGAGGAAAACATCCGCACCTACGCCAAGTACACCAACCTGAACTCCGCCGTGATCTTCGGCGGCGTCGGCATCCACCCGCAGATCAAGCTGCTGGCCAACGGCATCGACATCCTGGTCGCGACCCCTGGCCGCCTGCTCGACCACGTCGGCCAGGGCACCATCAAGCTCGACAAGATCGAGATTCTGGTGCTGGACGAAGCCGACCGCATGCTCGACATGGGCTTCATCCACGACATCAAGAAAGTGCTGGCGGTGCTGCCGCCGAAGCGCCAGAACCTGCTGTTCTCGGCCACCTTCTCGGACGAGATCAAGGCCTTGGCCGACAAGCTGCTGAACAACCCGGCACTGATCGAAGTGGCGCGCCGCAACTCGACCGTGGAAGTCATCGAGCAGATGATCCACCCGGTCGACCGCGACAAGAAGCACCCGATGCTGGCCCACCTGATCAAGACCAACAACTGGAAGCAGGTGCTGGTATTCACCCGTACCAAGCACGGCGCGAACAAGCTGGTCGAACAGCTCGGCAAGGACGGCATCGGCGCGATGGCGATCCACGGCAACAAGAGCCAGTCGGCACGCACCAAGGCGCTGGCCGAGTTCAAGGACGGCAGCCTGACGGCGCTGGTCGCCACCGACATCGCGGCGCGCGGCATCGACATCGACCAGCTGCCGCACGTGGTCAACTACGACCTGCCGAACGTGCCGGAAGACTACGTGCACCGGATCGGCCGTACCGGCCGCGCCGGCGCCACCGGCGAAGCGGTGTCCCTGGTCTGCGTTGACGAACACCAGATGCTCAAGGACATCGAGAAGCTCATCAAGCAGGCCCTGCCGCGCCAGGTGATCCCGGGCTTCGAGCCGGATCCGAACGCCAAGGCCCAGCCGATCCAGCTGCGCAGCGGCGCACCGGGCCACGGCAACCGCGGCGGCCGTCCGGGCGGCGGCCGTCCGGGTAACGCACCGCGCGGCACCGCTCCGGCCGCCGGCCGCAGCCCTGCCCCGGCCGGCGGCGCGCCGCGCAACGGCGGCCAGCCTGGCGCGAACCGTAACGGCGCGAATGCCGGCGGCGCACGCGGCAATGGCGGCAATGGCGGCGGCGGACGCAGCGGCCAGAACCGCGGTCCGCGCCCGGCCTCGGCACGCAGCGGCGGCGACCGCTGATCGGTCACTGAGACAGGCCTCATCGGCCGGGGCCGCGCAAGCCATCAAGCTTGCGCGGCCCCGGCTTTTTTATGGCCACATCGAATGCTTGAGCACTCAAGTACTTGCTTAGTGTCGCAAAGCTCCATATACTTGATTACTCAAGTACATTTTCACACAATGAGGCCCAGCATGAGCGACACCCCCACCGATACCCTGAGCACCGATACCCCGACCACCGAATTCTGCCTGCGCATGGGACGCGCCTGGGCCGCCCTCTCGCGCCGCCTGGACAGCGCCCTCGGCGCCCACCACGGCATCAGCTTTGCCGACTACCAGTTGCTGCTGCACCTGCAGCGCGCCCCCGGCGGCCGCCTGCGCCGGGTCGACCTGGCCGAGAAACTGGGC
Organism: Massilia sp. LXY-6; assembly: GCF_051233485.1. NCBI lineage: Bacteria > Pseudomonadati > Pseudomonadota > Betaproteobacteria > Burkholderiales > Oxalobacteraceae > Massilia > Massilia sp. LXY-6. The sequence continues at coordinate 3,172 of NZ_JBKFGF010000013.1, read as the reverse complement.
CTGACCGCTTCCGGCGTGACCCGTTCGCTGCTGCCGCTGGAAAAGATCGGCCTGGTCGACCGCCAGAGCGATCCGCGCGACGCCCGCGTCGGCTACGCCATCATCACCGCCACCGGCAGCGAGCTGGTCACGAACGCCACGACCGTGGTCGACAACATCAGCCGCGCCATGCTGGGCGCGCCGTCGCGGGCCCAGCTCGAGGCGAGCTCGAACCTGCTGGCCCAGCTGGCCGGCACCGGCCCATGACGCCCGCCGCCACCGACAAACCGGCAAGCCGCCGTCCCACACGCGATCGTGCCGTGCTTCGCACGCCGCATTGCCATTTCCGCTAGAATTTTGGCATGCCAAAGTTCGCCGCCAACCTGAGCCTGATGTTCAACGAACTCAGCTTCCTCGAACGCTTCGCTGCGGCGCGCGCGGCCGGCTTCGACGCGGTCGAATTCCTGTTCCCGTATGTCTTCGAGCCGGAACAGATCGTGGGCCGCCTGCAGCGCTACGGCTTGGAGTTGGTGCTCCACAATTTTCCGGCTGGCGACTGGGCCGCGGGCGAGCGCGGTTTCGCCTGCGATCCGCGCCGCGTCGGCGAATTCCAGGACAGCGTCGAGCTGGCCCTCGATTATGCGGTCGACCTCGGCGTGCCGCGGCTGCACTGCCTTGCCGGCAAGCTGCCGCCGAACGTCGCGCCCGAGCGCGCCCACGCCACCTTCGTATCCAACCTGCGCTTTGCCGCCGCAGCCTGCGCCGGCCACGGCATCGAGGTCTTGATCGAGCCGATCAACAACCGCGATATTCCCGGCTATTTCCTGACGCACAGCAGCCAGGCCGCCGCCATCATCGCCGAATGCAGGGCCGCCAATCTCTTCCTGCAGTACGACATCTACCACATGCAGCGCATGGAAGGCGACCTGGCCCATACCCTGCGCGAGCGCCTGCCGCTGATCCGCCACGTCCAGCTGGCCGACGTGCCGGGCCGGCATGAACCCGGCACCGGGGAAATCAATTTCCCCTTCCTGTTCAAGCTGCTCGACGAGCTCGGCTACGACGGTTGGATCGGCTGCGAATACGTGCCGCAAGGCGACACGATGGCCGGACTGGGCTGGCGCGATGCGTGGATATAAAGGCGCGGCTTGATTAGAGGCAAGATAGCCGCTGGGCAACTTTGAAAGAATGGGGCTTTTCGAGTCCGGCTTCTGCCGGCTAGAGAGGAACCATGCTCATTCGCCCGCGCTGGCATCGTCACCTGCTCAGTTACCTGCCTATTTTCCTGGCCGCCCTGCTGCTGGCCGGTTGCGCCACCACCGGCCCGGCCAGCCTGGCGGAGGTGAGGCAATTCGCCGACGCCTCGGCCCGCCTCGGCGGCTATGCCGAGCTGTCGAAGCGCTACCGCGACACCTACGAACGCGAGCAGCCCTACCTGTCGCCGGCCGCCGACCGCATCGCCAGGGAAAACGACGCCCGCCGCAAGGCCGTCTACGACGACTTCGTCAGCATCCAGAAAAGCCTGGTGCTCTACATGCAGACCCTGAGCGTACTGGCCGGCGACGGCCGCTACGACCTGTCGCCCCAGCTCGACGATCTCGGCAACGGCCTGAAGGCAAACGCCGAATCCGGCCTGCAGCAGCGCCACATCGTGGCCTACACCGGCCTGACCCGCCTTCTGACGCGGGTGATCGCCTCCGGCTACCAGAACCGCAGCGTCGAGACCATGGTACGCGACGGCGACACCGACGTGCAGGTGCTGCTGGACGCGATGATCGCCCTGACCCGGCTGTACGCAAAGACCAACGAGAACGAGAAGAAGACCATCCTCGGCATCTTCGACGTCGAGATTCCGTTCTCGACCAAGAACTCGGACCGCATGCTGGTCACCCTGGCCAAGGTCCACTACCTGAGCAAGTCGACCGAATACAAGCTGATCGACAAGCGCTACGCGCTGGCCCTGCAGGGCCTGAGCAAGGTCGCGCAGGGGCACCAGAAGATGCGCGAGAACCTGCACCAGCTGTCCGGCGAGGAAATGCGCAAGCTCCTGGCCGCCTATGGGCGCGACCTGATCGCCCTGCGCGACGCGCTGTCCGATTGAACGCGAGGAGTCAACATGGCAAACGACACCCCCACCCCGCAGCCGGCGGCAGCGGTCAAACCAGGCGGCCAGACCTCGGCCGAAGCGCTGTCCACCGCGAAGCAGGTCGAGGAACTGGCCGACCGCCTGTCCGCCTGCGCCGACAGCATCCACGAGCGGGTGATGCGCGATATCCACCGTAGCCAGGCACAGCACCATGGCGAGGTGCCGGAGCCGGAGCAGGCCGTCGCGCGCGCGCTGCTCGACGCCGAGATCGAGCTGCGCCAGCGCGCCGATCGCCTGTATGCCGACGCCGCGGCCTGCATCGTCGCCTCGCTCGGCCAGTCGCAACAGCACCTGATCGCGCTCACCCTTGATGCCGCCGACAAGATCAAGCGGATCACCCGCATCGGCGACGGCATCACCCTGGTCGCGCGCCTGCTGGGCCTGGCCGCGGCGGCCGCCACCGGCCAGGTCCTGCCGATCCTGGCCGCGGTCGACCAGCTGAAGACCCAGCTCGATGTGGTGGCCGTGCACGAGGCGCCGCCGGCATAGAGCGCGCCCGGAGTTTGCGCTACACTGGCCTTCCGCGAGCCACATTCCAATCGGAGGGCCTTCCAATGAGCGTCAATCCAACCGTCCAGTCCGGCGGCGCGGACGAGGACCGGCTCGCACTCCTGAAATCGATGCTGGAACAGCGCCTGCGCGCGCTGGAAAGCGTGCAGGCGCAGCAGACCGCCGATGACGCATCGCCGGTCGCCGAAGTCGAAAGCTCACCGCTCGACCGTGCCACCGTGCGCCTGCTGAACGACCTCGAGCGCGAAGCCGCCGGCCACCATGCAGCCGAAGTGCAGGTATTGCGCCATGCGCTGGCCAAGTTCGAGGATGGGAGTTATGGCCTGTGCGAGGGCTGCGGCCAGCCGATCGGCGCTTCGCGCCTGCTGGCGCGGCCGGAAGCGCGGCTGTGCATTGCCTGCCAGACCCGCGCCGAAAAGCGCTAGAGCAATGGGATGGACGCCCCCACCCGTAACGGCATCGATGTGCCAAAGTGGAAGTATCGAGCAACCACTTGAACCGAGGGGGGCGTCATCATGGAGATTACGACAGTTGGCA
>NZ_JBKFGF010000121.1:0-356 GCF_051233485.1 Massilia sp. LXY-6 | reverse complement strand
GTGTTGATAACGCGGGGGTCGTTGGTTCGAGTCCAACCAGCCCTACCACGTTATGTGTATGTCGGGGGATTAGCTCAGCTGGGAGAGCACCTGCTTTGCAAGCAGGGGGTCGTCGGTTCGATCCCGTCATCCTCCACCACTCTTTGTCGACTGTACTTATCCAAGACCTGGGTCTTCGATAAGTGTAGTTCTCGTTCTTTAACAATCTGGAAGAAGTAAAGTTTTCTTTAAGCGTTCAATGCGTCGAAAGATGTAGTGAACACTTAGGGTAGTAATCTGTATGTATCAACAAACAAAGTAAGCTGTCATTTGCCTATGACGATCCCTGATACTCATGCAGGGGCCAACGTTATAGG
>NZ_JBKFGF010000120.1:0-505 GCF_051233485.1 Massilia sp. LXY-6 | reverse complement strand
GCTGGCCACGGCGCTCTTGCTTTCGTTGACCATGAGGTGCAACTTGGCATAACAGCGCCGTAGCAGCGCCATCGCCCGCTCGCCCGCCCTCACACTGCGCACATACACGTTCGCATCGTCGGCGTAGCGCGCAAAGCGATGGCCGCGCTGTTCCAGTTCCTTGTCCACTTCATCAAGCATCACGTTGGCAAGCAGCGGACTCAACGGGCCGCCCTGCGGCGTACCCTCGCTCCGCGACTGCACGACACCGCCATCCATGATGCCGCTGTTCAGATAGGCACGGACCAGCCGGATCACTCCAGCATCGTCGATGCGTTTCTTCAAGCGGTCGATCAGGATGTCGTGGTTGACCCGGTCAAAGAATTTCGACAGGTCAACGTCAACTACGACCCGCAAGCCGGACTGGACATACGCTTGAGCCGCTAACACCGCGTCCTGCGCACGCCTGCCCGGCCGGAAGCCGTAGCTGTGCTCGCTAAAAGTCGGGTCCAGTATCGGCTGCAGC